>JAADHL010000168.1:15606-19503 GCA_013151875.1 Deltaproteobacteria bacterium | reverse complement strand
CCACGTCCCCTGGAGCCAATGTCCCTGGCCTTTTCAGGGTTACCCAGCATTTCACGGACAGCGTCCGCCAAGTCCGTCGAGTCCCCACTCTTAAACATGAGACCGGTGGTTTTGTGTCTGAGCCATTCACCCATGCCGCCCGCGTCGCTGGCGATGACCGGCGTGCCGTGCCGGAATGCCTCGGGGCCGATCAGACCGAAGGTTTCGGGTTCGCGGCTGGGCGCCACCACGCAGGCCGCCTCGCGGTATTGTCTGTCCAGGTCCGCCGCCTCCAGAGGGCCCAGGAACCGGACCCTGCCTTCCAGTTTCAAAGCGGCGCGCATTCGGCGGAACAGGGGTTCCTGGGCGCCGCCGCCCACCACGTTCAGGTGGACTTCCGGACCCAACCGTCCCATCGCGTCAAGCAGGATGTCCAGGCCCTTGCCCCTCAGCAGGGCGCCCACGAAAAGCAGACGTCCGGGATCCCTGGGCCTGGATGGTTCGGGACCAGGCGGCTCGACGAAAAGGGGGTTCACATGGATCCTTGACGGATCGAATCCGTGAGCGACCACGTGCCCTTTCATGTATTCCGAGCCCGTGATGAAAGCGTCGAATCGGCGATTCGCGGCCAGTTCCGCCCGCGCCCTGGCCAGGGTGTTCAGGGACAGTCCCGACCAGCCGTCGCCTCGGTTCAGGAATCCCAGACATGGGTAGCAGTGGATCCCCAGGGGACGCCTACACGTATGCCGCCCAATGGCTGTGTACTTGTGCCTTCGCAGGCAGAATGGGCCGTGGTCATGAAAGAAACGGACGACCGGTATCGAGCGCGCGGCCAGTTCCATGATCGGACCCGTCCCCCGTAGTTGATGGACATAGATGATGTCGGGGGCGATGTCGGCGATCTGGGGTCCGACGTCCACCCATGGGAAGGCGGCGTCAAAACGGTTGGTAAAGCGTGGGTCCGGGGCGCAGTCCGGCCCGTAAAGAAGGGTCGAGCGTATGCCGCGCTCGCCCAGCCGGGTTGCCGTATCCGCCACGTGGCGTTCCGCCCCGCCTCGAAAATCAGCCGCCTCGGTGACCCAGAGCACATGCACGTTTCCACCCTGTCACTGGGATTTACCGACCATGAAACGCTGCGCTGCGAATACCCGCCTGCCGTCGGGCCACATGGCCTCAACTTCCAGGTCCTTTACGCCGGAGCCTGAAGCCTTGAAATTATAGACCGGGCCCGTTCCGATGTCCGCGTCGCCCTTGTCCCACACGACCTGGGCATCGTTGACGTCCAGGCCGTTCACTTCGAGCCTGGCCGTGATCCGGTCGCCTTGGCCCACCCTGCCGGGCACGCCCGTGATACGGCCCCATGGCGGTTTCCATGGTTGATCCTTGAATGTGGTCCGCCCCATCAGAAAGGCGGCGCCGGCCAGGCAGCGCGCCTGCACCGCGGTGACCACCTCGGCCTGGGTGTTCCAACTGTCCGTGAAACGGTCGTAGATCGGGTATGGGTCCTTTCGGTCCTCGTCGGGCGGGAAGGACCAGCGGCCCCTCTCGTGGTCGTAGCCCGTGATCCAGCCGTACCCGGTGACCACGTCTCCCAGGGGGATCCCCGACGGAGGCAGTTCCCGTTTGTCGTTTCGGGCCCACTGGCTCACGATGTCCAGGGGACGCCTGAAACCCACGCCGGTGAGGTAGCTGAGGTTCAGGGGGTTCGCGCCCAAGTGGTAGTCGATGTTGCCCACCATGGCCTCAGTGAACTCGGCGCGGTCGTCCAGGACCGATGCAGCGGCCAGGTCAAAGAGATTTTCAGCCGAAAAGTACCAGCCGGCGGTCCGGTGCCGTTTGTTTTCCAGGGGAAAGCTGGTCCGGTAGGCGCTGGCCCTGCTGAACCTGGCCAGTTCATGGGCCGCGCCCAGCAGCTCTTTTCTGCACAGACGCCTGAGCCTGGATCCCAGTCGCTTGCCGTTTTTACGTCCGGTTGCATCCGCCAGGGCGCAACTGCGAATCGCCGCTCCGTAGCCCTCGAACATACGCACCCATTGCCAACGCCAGGTCTTTGAACTGGTTGGGTCGAAACCCTTCAGTTCGCGCAGATACTCGTTCTTGCCCGTGGCCAGGAACAGTTCCATCGCCGCCCATGTCACCTCGTCCCGGTCCTCGAAGATGTCGCCGTAGTGGGTGATCTTGCGATACGCGCCCTTGCGGCCGTATTTCTTCCAGGCCCTTTTCAGGAATTGCCAGCCCTTGACCGCGGCCTTTGTGTACCTGACGGCCGCCTTGGGATGTTCCCTGCGAAACAGGGGTGACGACGACGCCTGGGCCAGGGCTGCAACCGCGGCGGCCGTGGCCGCTGTCTGCTTGGGGAACACGACCTGCCGATCACCCTGGTCAGGGGGCACGTCATCCTCATAGGCCCGTCTGCGCGGGTACACCAGAAAATAGAACCCGCCGTCGTCATCCTGCATCCTGGCGATGAAGTCGGCCTCCCACATGGCGATCTGCAAAAGATCGCTCTTGCCGTCCCCGCTTTCGGGCAGGCCCAGGTTGTCCAGTTCCCCGGCCCCTGGAAAGGCGTCGGCCGCCAGGACCAGGGCATGCACCAGGCGCGCGCTGTTGGTCAGGTACTTGCTGTAGTCGCCCGCGTCATGATGACCCCCGGAGACATCGATGTAGCCGGTGCGGTTGCGCGGGTAGAGGTTGTCCAGGGCCTGTTCGTGTCTGGTGGATCCCGGCCCAAAGGGGACCAGGGCCGGCGCGGTGTGGCATGCCTTGTGTTGAAATCGGGTATAGGGCAGGCCCAGCGCGGCCCCGCATCGCTGGTGAAAAATGCCCAGCGCGTAGGTCCGGGTCAGGGCAGCCGGCACCCCAGGATGGATGTGGAAGGGGAACGACCTGCCCAGGCCTGGGACCTCGATGCGATACACGCCCTCTTGTTTGAAGGCCGTGAAATCGGCCATGTAGACCTTGCGGTAGGGTGGGACCATGTCGGAAAAACCGTTTTCGGGCCGCCGTGTCAAAGGCCCTGAAAACACCTTTCGTCCCGTGTCCTCCTCGACCAGCGAAAAGCCCTTTCCAGCGTTCACGTCGAGTTCGCCCAGCGATCCCAGGTAGTAACCCACCAGCCCTTTTTTGGGCAGGTCCGGGGCGTATCCGAGTTGATCGACGTGGATGGCTGGGCTGTAGCGCGACTGGTCCGCTTTAGCCTCGATTTCCCCAATCCCGACCCAGACGTTTCCCCGGGGATTGGACAGATGGACCTTGCCATTGTCGGGGATGGGTTCGGACAGCTTGAGGTACAGCCAGTTTCCGATCCTCAGTCGGCTCTCTCCCAACGGGGCATAAACGACCCTGCGCTTGAATCCGACCGCCTTGACGCGGATGCGTTTGCCCCGAACGCGCACATCGAAGTCCTGAGTACGGGGCAGTGAAGTCCCTACACGGTCGCTGACCCAGTCCCAGGTAGTGGGTCTTCCCTTGACGCCCTTGGACGTGATCACGCTCAGTTCCAGGACACTGGGCGAGATCGCCTTCAGGTCCCAGGACCCGGCCTTCGGCGGGGACAGCGAGCAGGCACCGCCGGACCTCTGAGCGGGCGTCAGACGCACCGGCGTGGAGCCCGCCAGCGCCTCAACGGAAACCAGCAGCACGACGCCTGCGAAGAACCCGGCAAACGACTTTGTCGACAAAATGTCCCCCTGGAAGAAACCGGACCCATCATTCTACATGACTGAAGCCAAGTATTTCGCCTACGAGCCCTCCGGCTCATCGAAGAAACGATCCAGGATGCGAAAGGATTCCGCCGGATCGTCCGCGGGGAAGTCGTGGCCGCAACCTGGAATCGAGGCGTGTTCGGCCCCTGGAATCCTGTCGGCAAGCATACGGGAGTTTTCAGGTGGAATCAGCGCGTCGCTGTCCCCGACCAGG
>JAADHL010000168.1:0-15520 GCA_013151875.1 Deltaproteobacteria bacterium | reverse complement strand
GGACGGAGGCTCCAGCCTCGTCAGTTCATCCCATTTTTGCAGCAGGGCCCGACGGTCCTCACCCTGAAGCCTGTTGAGGGTCAGGTTGCCGATCATGGCGCCGGAACGCGCCCTCGGCATGGCGTTGGCGGCCAGCAACTTGAGGATTACGGTGATTGGGATGCGTTTTCCATGCCTTGGCCCCGGCGTGGTCGCGCCGAGGATCAGCCGATTGACGCGGTTGGGGTGCCGGATCGCGAGTTGCGCCCCCCAGCGAGATCCCGAACACGTTCGCGCTTTCGACCCCGGCTGCGTCCAGAACCTCGGCTGCGTCATCCGCCATGGTCTCGATGGAAAAGCGTTTTCCGTTGTCGGTCGAGCGGCCGATGCCCCGGTGGTCCATGAACAGGGTCCGCCGGGTGTCGGAGACGAGACCTCCGAAGTCCATCCAGTATCGCAGGGTCCGCGACAGGCCCCTGAGCAGCAGGACGGGTTTTGCCGATGCTGACGACTCCGGCCCACGCCATTCCCAGTATAATTTGATTCCGTCCCTGTCCGCGTACGGCATGCGGCCTCCTCAGTGTCGGTTCTCGATGTGCCTCCAGATGTCCATTTTGCCGGAAAGGGTCGCGGCCACGACTACCGGCCGGTCAGTGCCCAATACCTTTGAGCGTGGGATGGCGAACGGGTCGCTCCCTCTGCGGGCAGGGCCGGTAACGGCAAGAAAGCCCGCCCTGTATCCCGCCTCGGAAGCCATGCCCAGTTCACGTTTGGATACCGCCCCAGGGGTGCCGTACGGATAGGCGATGTAGAGGCATTCGGTCCCCAGTCGTTGTCCTATCTCGCGACGGGAGTCACGGATTTCCACCAGGGCCCTGTCCATGGGCAGCGTCGCGAGTCGTGCGTGGGTAATGCAGTGAGACCCCACGGTCCAGCCCGCGTCGTGCAGTTCCCGGACCTGTTCCCAATTCATGAAGGGACGCCCGGAATTGAAGGATTCGTCGCCGGCCGACGCGCCGTGCGAAGCCAAGGCTGTGGACACGAATACGGCGCCGGGCACGTCGAATTCGGCCAGGATCGGGGCGGCCCGCCTCAGGACGTCCTGGAAACCGTCGTCAAAGGTCACCGCCACCGCGCCGCGCGGCAGGTCTTCCTGACCAAGGACCCATGCCGCAATCCGATCCAGGGAAACAGGCACACGGTCGCGAGCCACCATTTCCATCTGCGAACGGAGTTGGGCCGGCGTGATTGACCATTCGTCTTCCGGCTCGTCGCACACCCCGTGATAGCAAAGCACCCTGGGGCCTTGCTCGGTCGGCAGGAGGCCGCCGCAACCTGCGGCCATCACTCGCGCCATGGATTTGACACGGGTCGCTGTCAGGCGTTTGACGGTCCAGCTTTTCATGGTCCGCGCCCGCTGGGCAAGTCGTGTTCAGCCCGCTGGTCGGCCCGTAGGCACCCCAGTAAAAACCGTGGAATTCCAAACAGGTAGCGTCGCGTCTTGGCGGGTTGCTGCATCACGATATATAGCCATTCCAGGCGTGATTTACGTATCCAGGCAGGCGCCCTTCTGAGGTCCCCCGCCCAGTAGTTGAGCAGACCGCCCACGGCCAGGAACATGGTTCCTTCCAGGCCCGGGTCGTCCAGGTGTCTGTCGATGAATTCCACCTGAATCGGGTTTCCCATGCCCACCAGGACCACGCGTGGTTTGATTCCGCGGAGTTCGTCGAGAACCAGGGCCTCTTCCCGATCGTCCAGGTACCCGTGGTGGGCGCCGACGAAATCCAGGTGCCCGAAGCGCCCCTGCAGGGTGTCCCGGGCGCGCCTCGCCAGGCCTTCCTGACCGCCGATGAGATAGACCGACGTCCCTTTCGGCAGCGCGGCAAGGAACCTGGGACAGAGGTCCGTGCCGTTGAGGTTCGCGGGGAACGGCCTGCCGCGTCTACGTGCCGCCCATGCCAGGCCGGCGCCGTCGTTGAAGACCCGCATACGCTTCTGGAGGAGCCTTTTGAAACCGCCGTCCTTCATGGTGAGGACCATCGTGGACATGTCCGGAAAGCACACGCCCGCGGTCTTTTTTTTGGCGAACATGTCCATCAGCGCGGACAGGGCCTCATCCTGATCCATGCGTGGAAACCGCACCTGAAGAATATCCACGTGGTCAGGTGACTGCGGGGCCAAAACCATCTCCCTGCCGTGGGGCGCCGATGTCCGCGTTTCCCCCTCAACCCGAAATCACTACTACAGTCGCAGTAAGTGGGTCAAGATGATGAGGCCGCCTCGCGGATGCAATCCAGCGTTTCCCTGGCGGTCCTTTCCCAACTGTATTCGCGGCTGCGCGCGATACCTGCATCGTGCAGCCGGGCAACCAGGGTTTCGTCGTCGACAAGCCTTGTCATGGCGTCGGCCATGGCCGAATCGTCTTCGGGATCGAACAGCAACGCCGCGTCCCCCGCGACCTCGGGCAGGGACGACCTGTCAGAGCACGCCACGGGCGCCCCGCTGGCCATGGCCTCCAGCACCGGCAATCCGAACCCCTCGTACAGCGAGGGGAATACCACGGCCCGGGAGGCGGAATAGAGGTCCGGCAGGTCGACAGAGTCCACGAAACCGGTAAAGACGATGTCATGGGCGCACCCGGAAGCTTCAGCCATCCGGTGGACTTCCCGCGCCCGGGACCAGTCGCTGCCCGCCAGCACCAGTTGCAGAGGTCCGTTGTATTCCTTTTTCATGCGCCTGAAGGCCCTGATCAGTCCTGCATGGTTCTTGCCGGGGTGCTCGATTCGCGAGACATAAAGTATGAACGGATGCTTCAGACCGTATCGTTTTGCCATCCGTTTTCGGGCAGTTTCAGGGTTTCGAGGCCTGAAACGCTCGTGGTCCACCCCCAATGGGATCACGCGTATGCGTTCGGGGGGCAGCGCGGCGTATTCGATCAGGTCCTTGCGGGTGCTTTTGCTGGGTGAAATGACCATGGTCAGGCGGCGGAACAGGAAGGGCAGCACCCGTTTGATATAGAACATCCGCGCGGGGTCGTACTTTGCCGCGACGTGGATGCTGGACATGTCGTGAACGACCCCTACCATGGGACAGGGTGCCGCGACGGGCAGCCTGCGGTTTCCGGCCGGCAGTAACAGCACGTCCCATCCCAGTTGATGGGCCATCCGGGGCAGGACGATCTGGTGCCAGGCCACGTTCAATAAAGGGTTGCGGACTCCTTCCCCAACAGGCAGGGCCTTGAGTGGGCCGTGATCCGGCAGGTACGCGTCCTGCTCTGAAATGTGCACCGGGACGTCGAATTGCCATTCCTGGTCCGCGTCCGCGAATTCCCCCAGCAGTTGAATGATGTATCGGCCTATTCCCGACCTGCCGGCGTCGCCCCCGAAGCATGGAACCCCCACCCTCACGCCGCCCTCCCATGGGCACGTACGACCTCATCGTACAGGTCGGCGAGCGTTTCAGTGACCGCTTCCCAGGAAAAGCGTTCGCGGGCCTTCCGCATGCCGGCCATGGCCAGATCCCGCCCTAAATCCGGATTGTCGCTGATGGCCTTGTAGGCCTCGACGCACCCAGCCAGGTCACCTGACTCGAACAACAGGCCGTCCTTGCCGTGCTCTACGAACCAGGGAATGCCCCCGACGTTGGTCGCCAGGACAGGCAGGCCGGCGGACCATGCCTCCAGGATCACGATGCCGAACGGCTCGTGCTGCGACGGCAGCAGGAACACGTCCGCGGCGTGATAGGCGTCCACCAGTTCATCGCTGCCCGCGTCGAAACCGGGAATGATGGTCGTCCGGTTCCGAAGACCCGACTTTTCGACGTCGTCCCGCAGTTCAGCCATGTAAGCTTCATTGGTCACAGGCCCGACCAGCAGGAGGTGGGCCTCGGGTTCGTTTTCCGCGATCCCGCGCAGGAATCGGATGGCGAAACCCTGGTCTTTCTGGGGGTCAATGCGTCCCACGGTCAGGATGACGCGGGCCCTGGCGGGAATATGATGCCGCATCCTGAAACCGGGGCCGTCGCCATTGGCGAAACGCTGGGTATCGACTCCATTTGGGATATAGACGACCCGCTTTTCCGGGAACATCTCCTGGGCGCGGTCGCTTTCGGGCCGACCCACGCATATGATGGCGTCTGCGTCCTGAAGCACCCGCCTGGACCCGACCCACAGGCCCAGGACCTTGCCCCATTCGAGTGTGCCGCGCGTGGGCTCGGTAAAGGTTCGGGCCTCGTCCGGCGGTACGTCGTAGACACCACCATGAAGCGATATTACGTAGGGTACGCCCCTTGTTCGCGCCACCGTACGACCTATGCCGCCGAGCCTCTTTCCAGTGTGCAGATGAATGATGTCCAGGTCGGGACGGGTGCGCAGTGCCTTCATGAGCGCGAACGAGAACAGGTTGCCCCCCTTGTGGTCCAAGCGGCGTCGCGCTTCCTTGCCCAGTCCGAAATATGGGTAGAAGTAGGGAAAGCGAGTCACCTGCAGCCCCCCCACGACGTCGGGCCCGACCTTGGAAAGGGCGGCAGGGCACATGACTTCCACCCGGTGACCAATCCCGGACAGACGCGTGCCCGTTTCCAAGATCACGGTTTCGGCGCCGCCCCAGTCCGTGGGTGTAAAACGCCTGGGAATGCAGACAATGTTCAAGGGACAGACCCGCTCATGAAGGCTAATCCTGGTCCAGGAACGGCCTCCTGACCCCGTTCAGAATGACGCCCATGGCCTTGACCTTGAATGTTTCGAGTCGACGCAGGGCGCGTTGCACCACCGCCACTCTTGTGTGCCCGCTCCTTACCACCACGATCAGGGCCTGGGCCCACCGCGCCAGCAGGCCCGCGTCCACGTTCGGGAGCACGGGCGGGGCCACCACGATGGTGAGCCCTGCGTGCTTGGAGCAGAACTCCAGGACATCGTGCATTGCCTGGGAACCGAGTGGCTCGGGCGCGTCTATGGACCGGCCCCGTGGGATCAGGGATACCCCCGGCATTACAGTTTCCCTGACCACGTCGCTGATTTTGTTGACCCGACCGGACAGGAGTTCACCCAGGCCTTTTTGATTCTCGTCGGGCTGGGCGCACAGGAACTCCAGACCCGTCTTTCGTCGGGGCTGGCGCACCTCCGCGTCTATCAGTATGACCTTTTCGCCGCGGCGGCCGAAGGCGCCGGCGAGGTACGCGGCCACGAGGGTTCTGCCCTCCCCGCGAGCGGCGCTGGTGAGGATGATGCGGGCATCCGTCGAGGGGATCATGACCCGCAGACGCTCCGCCAGGACGCGGCTGGCTTCGACCATGGGCGAACTGGGGTCGCCCGGCAGCACCAGGTGCTCCCTGGTAACCAGGGGCAACATGCCCAGCGCTGGCAGCTTGAGCCTCAAGGGGATCTCGGAAGCGGAGCGCAGCGTCGGGTCCAGGACCTCCCTGGCGATGATCGCCAGGAACCCCAACATCATTATGAACAAGGTGATGGCTATGGCGAAGAGTTTCTTTGTCGACTTGACGGGATAGACAGGGACATCGGCCTTTGCCACCGTCTCGAAGCTGCCGGTGTCGAAGTCATAGGCCCTCAGGACCCGCGCCAGCATCTCGTGCAGGGGGAGGTGCCTGTCTTTCTGTTGAGCCAGCTTGACTTCGGTACCAGCGTCCTTTCCAGGCTCGAAACTGCCGGCGCCGTCCAGCGCCTCCTGGACGTAGTTCCTGGCGTTTTTCAGGTCCATCACTTCCTGGTTCTGCTGCACCCGCTTGAGTTCCAGGTCGAATGACTTCATCAGGGTGGCCTGGAGCAGGGCCTCGGTGGGCGACTGCGCGGTCTGTTCCGCCGCGGCCATGGTGGACAGCTTTTCCAGCTCTGATTTCCATTCCTTTATCTTCCGGGTATCCACGGTGGCCGCGCGCTGCCTGCGGTAGGCCGCAGCGGTCTTTTCGAACTCAGCGGGCGATATCAGGTCCCGCTCGCGCAATTTCCTGGCCCGATTGTATTCGAGCTGGGTCTGGGCAAGGGCCGCCCGGTTGACGCGTCTGGCCTGATCCTCGGCTATGGCTTCCCTCAGACGGCCGTATCTCAGGGCCACATTGGCCCTCTTGGTTTTCCCTTTGACCGCTTGTTTTTCCTCGTCGGCGATCTGCTTTTTGAGGTCATCTATCAGCGAACCAAGTTTTTCCGCCTGGGAATCAAGGTTCTTCAGTTCGGACTCGGCCTGGACTTGAAGGCGCTCCAACTGGGTCACCTGGGCTTGCAGCCAGTTTTCCAGATAGATTTCCCTCATGGTATTGGCGATCGCGGCCGCGGTCTTTCCGTCGTTCCACTTGCCTCTTATGGTCATGAGGTTGCTGCGGTCCTGAACCCACACTTCAATGGCCTTGTTGAGTTCGTCCAGGGTCGCCGGGAGGCTGAGGCGAAACCTGACCTTGGCCAGATTCTTGCCTATTTTGACCTGGTTCATCTCGGTCTGCATGATGCTGCCGACGTCGCTTTTGCCCGAAACCTGAACGTAACGCAGGATGGTGTAGGCGTAATAGGTCCGCTTGCCCAGGAAATATCCGCCGGCCACGCCAAGCACTACAGCGACCAGAGCAACAATCAGGAAGAGCCGGCGTCTTTGCCACAGGGCCGCCAGGATGGTTCGCAGGTGAAAGGGCAGATTGAATTCGTCCGGTGGTGGAGGCTGATTGCCTTCGTTTGGCACCTGCTGATTCCCCCTTTTGGCTTTCGGGTCGTTCTGTGGACTTCTACCCTTTCACGGGACCGCACGTCAAGCAGCGCGTCAAGGCATCAGGGTTGATTCAGCTCGGCCGGCAGACGGCCCATGGACCTCCATAGGGCAGCCCACGCCAGGGCATGGTCGTACTCGGCCCGCACCAGGGCCGCTTCCGAGTCCGACTGCGCCCTCTGGGCCTCCAGCAGCTCCACCTGGCTGCCCTCACCGACCTTGTAGCGTTCCATCGCGAATTTCATGGCCTCCCTGGCCGCGGCCATTGCGGCCTTGACCGGGCCGATGCGCGCGGATGTCTGCACTACCCGGGACCTCGCCTGCTCAACCTGGGAACGGATCGTGATGTCCAAGCCCCGCAACGCGGCCTCCACCGCCCGCAGCATGGCCTTCTGGGCCTGGACCGCGTACATGTTCCGCGCGAACGACAGAATGGGGAAGGTAAGGCCCACACCCACTTGCCAGTTCCAGACCAGGTCATCGATCTCGATGCCCGCGTCCGTGAATTCGCCGGTGGCAACCAGGGTCGGATAGTAATCGCCCTCGACCGCGGCCAGCGCCCCTTCCTGTTCCTTTATCCTGGCCTTCATGGCGGTCCTTTCGGGACGGCCGTCCAATGCCTCGGTGACCGCGTCATCCAGGGCGGGGGCTTCCTGGTCAGCGCTGGGCCTTTCGGGCGCACCACGTCGAATTCGAACCTGTTCGCGGCCCCCATGGTGGCCAGGAGCGCGCTGGACGCCAGCTTGAGATTTTCCCGGGCCGACACGAACGCCGCCTCCGCTGCCTGTGCGTCGGTCTCGGTGCGTACCACGTCGATGCGCGGGCGGGCGCCAACCTCGTACATTTCCTTGGCCCTATTCGCGAAAATGCGGGTCTGGTCCCTGGTGCGCTGGGCCACGCCGTACATTTCCTGAGCGGCCAGTACGCCGTAGTAGGCGGTCACAACGGCGAACCAGGTATCCAGGCGGGTGGTCCGCAGGTCGCTCTGGGCGGCTTTTGAGGCCGCCTTGGATGCGTCGTAGGCGCCCAGGGTGCGGCCGAAATCCCAGATCGGCTGTACGAGCACCAAGCCGAAATCGAAGAAATTGTACGTCCTGGTGCTGCGGATGAGCGTGGTTGTGCCCGCGGCCGTGTTGGCGGCGGTGCCGAAACCCGCCGCGCCCGGCGTGGGGACCAGGTTGCCGGTGCCCCGCGAATAACCCGCCACGAAATCCAGAGAAGGCAAAAACCCCCCCCGGGTCACGTTTACGTTCGCGCGGGCCGCCTCCAGGGCGTATTCGGACGCCTGAACATTCGGGTGGTTGTCAAAGGCGGTATTGAGCGCCTCTTCCAGCGTCAGGGTGCGTTTCTTCGCGGCCGCCGCACCGCCGGAAAACACAATGACGGCCAGTGCCATAACGGGCACTACCACCAGGAAAGACTGTAATTTCAAAACCATTGCTTTCATGCGGCCCTCCGAATCGATTCCATGTATCCATGGCCGCGCAAGGCCCTGGATGTGACGGACGATCTACGATTTTGACGTCATTCGGCCTTTATTAACAAACTAATGACACTCGGTACCTGCTTCCGCGTCCTGATTTCAGGTATGTTTTCGCAAGAGAAGGGAGGTGACGTGACGCGCATCATCGGTATTGTCTGTCTTGCCTTCTGTTTCTCCTGCGGATGGGGGACGGCGGGCATCCGTGCTCCGGGAGGGGATGATGCGCAGGCATCCGACCTTTCCGGCATTGACGAGCCCGGCCCGCGTGACGTTTCCCCGGACGCTGCCGGACCGTGCGGAGTCGCAATCCCAGGGCTTTTTCCGGTGCCGGTCGGGCCTGCATGGTCGGCGCCCAACGCCTATTCGTGGGATGGTTCGTGGGTGCCGTCGGACGCGGACTTTCCTTTGGCCGGCCTGCTGGACGGCGAGTACTTCGATGGTCACGACTGGGAGGGGCAACCTTCCCCGGTTCTGCCGCCGGGGGTCTGGGACTGGGACGACAACGACGACGACCTGGCGAACTGGCGTAACTTCGACTCGAACCTTGGTCATTTTGTCCCGCTGCTCGATCACTGCGACAGGCAATACGGGTGGCGTCTGATCGGAAACGACCCAGGCCAGGTGGACTTTTCGGGGCCGGCCGAGTACTTCCTGGGGTCGTCCGGTACGGATGTCCTGTACCTGGGGTCCGGCGGGTCGATTCACAGCATCTCAGGCAACCTGGGCGAGGGGCCCGACGTCCTGGTGTTCAACGCGGCATGGTCGCTGGATTTCGGGACCGGGCCGGCCGTGGGCGGTTCCAGTAACGACGATGACCTCGTGGTTGCAGGGTGCGGCGACGGAGGCGGTCTTTCCGAGCAGTTCTATGATATTTGGGCCGCGTCGATCCATACGGGACCCGGCAGGGACATGGTGTTCGCACGCGACTTGAGGGCCGCGGCAGTGGACGCTGGAAACGGTGACGGCGGAAACACGTCGGTCCTCGATCCGACCGACGGCGACGACCTGGTGGTGTTTAGGGGTTCGGTAAAGGACGTCCGTTTCTTTGGGGGCATGGGTAACGATACCCTGGTCTGGTACGTGGACGAGATGCGCGAGGCCACCCCATACGCGGGCGGCGATTTCTTTGGAGGCGGCGGCGCTGGTGAAGCAATCTGGGGGGATCCGGGCACGGACAGGCTGGTGCTTGTCGTTCCCGAGGATACCAAGGTCGTGGGAAAGCCGGCCACGCCTCAAGGCGCGGTCCTGGTAATGACCGCGTTCAACGAGCACGATCCCGACCCCTGGTGGGACGGGCCGACCGTCCAGGACCCCAACGCGAAGTACTGCATCACATGCGGCGTGGGACCGGATGGACAACGAACTATTTATCTCCAATACGTTTCCAGAGACGGCAAGGTGGACACTGGGTATGTTTCGGTGACCGACTTCGAGGAACTGCAACTGGGCGTGGGACCGGACGCCGTGGTTTACAGGCTGGACGACGTCAACGGAAAGGCAGAGCCCGACACCGCGCTCAAGGCGTTTGTTCCGCCCGATGAGCCCGATGCTCTGTGCGATCCGGCCCCGTTTTGACTATCAACAGGCCATTTTCTAGTATGGCCGTGGCCTTTTTCAGCGGAGAAGGGAAGTTTATGCGGATGGCAATTGGTTTACTGGTAGTTCTGTTCCCTTCGGCGCTCGCGGCCGAGACATGGGTGCCCCTTGACGGCAAGGCCGGGCCTTCAGAGGGGGCGACAACCCTGGAGATCGTCAAGGCCGGCCCCGATGAAACGGTTCTGGAACTGCGCGTGCGCGGAGTTTTTACCGAGCCGAAAGAACTGGGAGGCGGCAGCTACACATCCGTGTCGCTGCACGAAGGCAGGGTTTCGACCCCTGGAAAGCCGTCGGCGCCATTTGTTTCCCGCATGGTGGCCATACCCCTGGGCGCGGTCCCAACGCTCGTAATCGAGAGCGCCGGGCCGGTTCAAATGGACGACATGGAGCTTGCGCCGGCTCAGGCAAAGCCCAAGAGGTGCGGGGGTTCGTTCAGGACGCCGTTTGCCTGTGATCAGGCCGTGTATCAGGGGTCGCGGACATATCCCGGAACCTTGGCTGCAATCGAAAACGTGGGTGCGTTCAGGGACTTTCGCTATGCAAGGGTGCGCATCAACCCGGTCCAGTTCGACCCCGCTGCGAGGCGCGTGTCGGTTTATCCCCGGGTCCGGGTGCGCATCATTCATCATGGAAAAGCCTTCACCCGTACAAAAAAACTGTCCCCGGCATTTCATACCCTTTACGACCGTAACCTGGTCAATTATCGCGGCGTGCTGGGGCGTGACGGCGATGTTCCCGCGGTGGAGAGGATCCTGATCGTGACCGCGGACAAGTTTGTTCAGGGTCTCGACGACCTGATCCAATGGAAGCGCAAGATGGGATTCAAGGTGGATGTGGCGTCTCTGGGCGACATCGGCGCGACTGCTGACGCGGTCAGGGCCTACATTCAAGGGCGCTACGACGACCCCGCCACCAGGCCAACCTATATCATTCTGGTGGGCGATATCGCTGACATGCCGACCAATCAGGGAACGGGTGGCTGCGCGTCGGACTTTATGTATTCGCAGCTTGACGGCGATGACCTGGTCTCGGACGCGTTGGTGTCGCGCCTCAGCGTCGAGGACCTGTCGGATCTGGCCGTCCAGGTCGAAAAGATCGTGTCCTACGAATCCGGGATTTCGGCCAGTGATGGGGCTGGCTGGCTGTCAGGGGCGACCCTGGTTTCGTCCAGTCAGGGCAGCGGCGCAAGCAATGACGACGTGAGGTCGGACATCATAGCCGACTACTTCGCGGATTACGGCTATGCGCCCGTGGACAAGTACTACAACAGCCAAGGCAACGATACAGCGGCCGCCATTTCCGATTCTATAAACTCCGGCAGAGGCTACCTGAACTACCTGGGTCACGGCAGCGGGACGTCATGGTCGACCACCAGTCCGGAATACTCGGTTTCCCACATCGACCAACTGGTCAACACGGACAGGCTTGTCACCGTGATGGACGTGTCGTGCACCAACGGGGCCTTCGATGAATACGAAACATGTTTTGCCGAGGCGTGGATGAGGGCGGACAATGCCGGATCACCCACTGGCGCGGTGGCGATCTATTCGGCCTCGACGCCGGCCGCATGGGACGAGCCCGCCGAGATGGCGGTGGGTTTCGCCAAGGCGTTCACCCAGGATGGTGTGCATCGGTTTGGGGACCTGTGCTTTGCGGGCAGGGCCTACATGATTGACGTCCTGGGGACGGGCTCCACCGTGCAGGAGACATGCGAGCAATACGTGGTCTTTGGTGATGCATCGCTGATGATGCGGTCCAGGGCGCCGGGGCAACTGGAAGTGCAGACGCCAGGGGTCCTTCCAGTAGGCGGTGCCAAGGCGGATTTCACGGTGGCCATGGCCGGCGCGCCGGTCGAAAATGCCCTGGTTCACCTGTATCGCGATGCGGACGTGGACGCGGCGGATTACACGGACGGATCCGGCAAAGTGTCCCTTGCAATACAAACCCAGGTCCCGGGCGAGCTGGCCCTGACCGTGACGGCTTTTGACGCGGCGCCGTTTATGGGTTCGGTCGACGTGGCCGTGACTGGGTGCGGGGTCCTGAAGGTCGAGCCCGATGTGATTTCCTGCGATGGAGTGATGGAAGCCACGCTGTGGGACCAGGACCTCGACATCGACGCAGCCAAGGCGGATAGCGCCGACCTTACCGCTCATATCAAGCAGGGGCAGGGCAATCAGGGACAGGACGAGACATTCACGGTTACGGAGACAGAGGTTTCGTCCGGAAAGTTCACGGGCGCGTTGAGCCCGGCCGACTGGAGTGTGGGACCGGGCCACGGGGATACAATAACGGTCGCATATCAGGACGCCGACTGCGACGGCGCGCAGAAAGAGATGACCGCTTCGGTGTCCGTGGATTGCCTGGCGCCCGCGATTGACGGTATAGAAATCCATGACGTATTCGCCACCTCCGCGCGGATCACTTGGGACACGGACGAGCCGGCGTTCGGGGGGATCCTGATAGGAATCGACGAACCCTGGAGCCCTGTGCCCGCGCCTGGAACCGGAACGAGCCACGAAATCCAGTTGGAGGGACTGCTTCCGTCAACCAACTACGTCTTCGTGGTGGAGGCCACGGACGAGGCCGGTAACCATGCCCTGTCCGGGCAGTCGACATTCATCACATCGGACTGCGACCCAACCTGCGACGGGAAATCCTGCGGGCCGGACGGCTGTGGGGGTGTTTGCGGGACCTGCGGCGACGGCCAGTGGTGCGCGGGCGGCGATTGCCTGCCCGCCGGATGCGGCGGCGACCCGTCCGATACCTGCATGGGGGCGTGCGGCGGCGGGGGATCGAACGGTTGGTGCTATTGCGACGACCTGTGCACGAACTACGGCGACTGCTGCTCGGACTATCTCGCCTGCTGCCAGTCATGCGTACCTGACTGCGAGGGCAAGGCCTGCGGCGACGACGGATGCGGTGGCGCATGCGGGGTCTGCGGCAAGGGTCTGTCATGCGTGGGCGGCGAGTGTTCCTGCGTTCCGGATTGCAAAGGCAAGGCCTGCGGCGACGACGGGTGCGACGGCTCTTGCGGGTCGTGCCACTTTGGAGAGACCTGCGTGAAGGGCGCCTGCGTCTGCGTGCCTGACTGCGAAGGCAGGGCTTGCGGCGACGACGGATGCGGTGGCGTGTGCGGCGAATGCCAGGATGACTGGAGCTGCGTTGAAGGCGCATGCGTGCCGGTCGATGTTCCCGACTGCAAGGGCAAGGTCTGCGGTCCGGACGGCATGGGCGGGGTCTGCGGGATCTGCCCTGACGGTTTGCAATGCGGCCCGGACGGCTCTGAGTGCCTGTGCCAGCCGGATTGCATCGGAAGGGAGTGCGGAAACGACGGTTGCGGCGGGTCGTGCGGGCTGTGTCCCATCGGCTCCGCCTGTCTGGCGGACGGCACGTGCGAATCCGACCATCCTGCCGCCGACGTGATTGAGCATGATTCCGAAGACCATGACATGAGCAGTCAGGATATCGGCGTTCAGGACACGGGGAGTGTTCCAAAAGACCGGTTCGCTGGAGGTTCGGGTTGTTCGGTCGGCGCCACGACGGGACCCTGGCCCGCTTTATGGTTGCTGTTGATCCTCGGTATCGTGTTTATCAAAAGACGCGCCTGATTCCTGGGTCTTCTTTGTCCAGACCTCCAGCTTGCGTCGCGCGATGTCCCTGCCTCCGATTCCGAATGCGATTGCCGATGCCACGGCTATGGCGCCCACCACCAGCCCGAAGGCCAGCAGGATGATGTCCTTGCCTACGCCCATCTCGCGCAGGCCGACCGCCCCTGCGAGCACCACAATGGAAACCCTGGCCGCTGTCGCGAGCAGGGCAGCCTGAGGGGAATTGCTGGTTTCTATGGCCTTTTTCGCAAGGTTGGCCAGGTACAGTCCCACTCCGAAGATGGCCAGACCCAGGATTACGTGGCCCGCGAAGACCAGGAACTCGTTCACCAGGTTGGCCAGGGTTTCGAAGTGGATCATGCGCAGGGCCTCGATGCCCGCGAACAGCAGGACCGCCACCAGGATCAGCCGCGCGACCACTTCGGAAGGCCCCCATTGGGCCTCGCCCCGACCCCCAAAGCCGAGTCTTTCCATCAGGGAATCGAACCCGACACCCGCCAGCATGTTTCCAATCAGTTTGGAGATGACGTGGGCCACCGCGTACGCAATGCCCATCAGGAGCGCGGCTCCGAACAGTGGGGGAATGGCGGAAAGGATCGTGTCCAGCATGTTGCTGGCCGGCACCGTGATGGCATGCAGGGCCAGCGCGTTGAGCGAAGCGATCAGCACCGGGATCAGGATCAGGATATAGACGACCAGGCCCATCGCGCCGGACAGCCCCTGGGAACCCAGGGCATCGGCTATCCCGATCTTTTCGGCGAATCTGTCCGCCCCAAGCGCGGCCAGGAGGTTTTTGACCACCCTTTGGACGATTCGGGCCAGGAACCAGCCGACCACGAGAATCAGGGCTGCGGTGGCGATGTTGGGCAGGAAGGTCAGGACCTTGTCCAGCAGGGATTGGATGGGTTTCAGCAGCCCTTCAAGCGACAGAGTCTCCAGCACGGCGGGCAGGAAGAGCAGGAATACCAGCCAGTAGACCGCCTCCGAGATGGTCCGGGTCAGGGGCAGGCCGTTCTCGTCGCCCAGTTCGGCCTTTTCACTGACCTTGCGATCTATGCCGGTTGCGGCCAGCGCCTTTGAAAGCAGCAGCTTGAGGACGGTGGCCACGACCCACGCCGCGACCAGGAGGATGGCGCCGGCGGCGATGCGGGGCAGGAACTCGAACACGGTGTTGAGCATGCCCTCGAGGGGGCCTACTGCAAGCGTCAGCCCGAGCACCTGGAGGATCCCCATGATCACGAAGATCATGAGCAGCCAGAACATACCGCGGCGGCTCCATTTTTCGACGTCCCTGTCGCGCCCCGGATCTCCCATGATCCATTTGGCCAGGCGGATATCCATTTTCGTGCGTCTCAAGGCGACGCCCAGCAGGTTCGCCAGGCTCCAGGCAACGAGCCCGCCCACGATCAGCAGCAGCACCGCCCCCAGGAAGCTGGGCGCGAAGCCCGAAACCAGGGAGTTCAACTGATCCATGATCCGTTCCATGGTCCACCTCCGTTACATGGCCCCTATGGGCCTGGATGAAGCTATTGCGCGTACATTCTTATTAGCGCCCAAAAGTCCGCTTTCATCAAGAAAAAAGGTCGGCCTGTTTCAGTCAGGCCCCTGAATTTCCTTTTTGACCTTTTCGAGGTTGCACGTGTCCACGATGGACCATATTCCGCGCGTCCCGATGTATTTGCTCTTTCGGGTGGACCCGACCGTGCCCGCTTCCTGGATGGCGCCGTCTGAAACCGCCGACATGAACGCTTCCACCATTGCGCGATCGAGCTGAGTCCCGGCCACTTCCCTGATGATGCCCAGGGCCTTTTCCCTGTCCATGCCTTTACGGTAGGGACGGTCGGAGGTCATGGCGTCGTATGTATCGGCCACGGCTAGGATGCGGCTCGTTCTACAGATCCGTTCGCCGGCGAGGCCGTCCGGGTAGCCATTGCCGTCCCAGCGCTCGTGGTGGTGCCTGACGGCCCTCACCACCGCCTCGATGTTCGGATGACGGATGTTTCTGACTATCTCGGCCCCCTGGACAGGGTGCAGCATGATCCTCTGGTATTCGCTGTCGGTCAGTCTTGAGGGCTTTGTCAGGACGGCCTCCGGCACGCCGATCTTGCCCACGTCATGCAGTAGACCGGACAGTTCCACTATCTCGC
>JAADHL010000352.1 GCA_013151875.1 Deltaproteobacteria bacterium | reverse complement strand
GTCCTCCCGTCCACCGAGGCGCCGTCCGCGCTTGTGCTCAGATGCTCTCACCTGGGGTGCGCCCTGACCACCCTGGCCGGAAAAGACGGCTTTGTCTGCCCTTGCCATGCCAGCCGTTTCGATGCAGCGGGGCGGCCCACGAGGGGACCGGCCGTCAGGCCCCTTGACAGGGTTCCATTGCATCGGGTTGGTCGAGACTGGATCGCCCGCATGGACGAGGTCGGTCGTGGCTGATGCACGCGACAAATGGAATCTGGGCAGGCTCGCCATGGGCCTGCTGGCCGTAACGGTATTCACGGGCATCGCATTGATTCCGTTCTATCACCCTGACAGGGCGTTGGATTCACTGGAGGCAATGGCGGGCGGGATTCCCTGGCTGTGGTGGCTGCGCGGGATCCATGGCTACGCCGCTCACGCGCTGGTGATCGTGAGCATCTTGCATGTGGTGGAAGTCCTCCGGCGGCGCGCTGAAGGCCGGATCGGGCCGGGGGCCTGGTGGCGTTCAGTGTTTGTTGTTCCCGTATTGATGGGGGCCATGCTGGGGGGATTCGTGCTTCGCGGGGACGTGGAGGCGAGCGAGGCTTTGAGCGTGTGGCAGGGGATGTTGAACTCCCTGGGGGGCGCGGGCCGCCTCATGTCCGATTTCCTGCTGGGGGCCTCCGGAAGCCCCGACCTGTCCATCGTGGCCGCGCACCATGCCTCGACATTCACTTTGCTTTTATGGGCACTCTGTGCGGACCATGGCGGCATCCCATGGCCCGACGTCAGATCCATGGTGCTGGGGGCCTTCATCGGCATGGTTCCAGCCGCGCTGATTCCCTTGCCGCTGGGTCCCGCAATCGCAACGCCAGGGGAGTTGGCGCTTGCCCCCTGGTACCTCCTCGGGGTGCAGGGCGCCCTGTTGGACATCCCTGTGGCGTCGGTATGGATCGGCGCCGCTGTCGTGATGTTGTCCATGGGCCTGATCAGGCACGCGCGAGGCGCCGGGCGGGGAGTTTTGATTGCGGTGCTTGGCGCATCCGTGGCGGCGTGGGTCGCATGGAGCGTGCGCATTCTGCTGGTTGCGAGGCCGTTTTGATCTTTCGCGTAGGAGTGTTGTTGACCTCGATGTTCGTCGTGGCCGCGGCCGTTGTGGTGGCCGTTGTTCGCGAGGACATGAGGTCGACTGCGCTGGGCGGCGGTCCCGACAGGGTCGGCTCCCACGTGGAACGGTGTCTCGTGTGCCACGACCAGGCGACCGAATCCCCGAAAGGCGCGCATGCCCCCGAAGTCGCGGGTTGCTCCGGCTGCCATCTTGGGAATCCGCTTGCATTCGTCAAGGAGCGGGCCCATGCCGGGATGGAGCGCGAGCCTGGGGCGCTGGACACGGTTGAACGTACCTGCGGTCGGGCCGGGTGCCATCCGGACCAGACGGCTCGCGTGGAAGGCTCCCTCATGGCGACCAACCGTGGCATTCTCGCGGTGGACCGCTGGGCCTTCGGCGAGGCGCCGGACATGAACGGGGAGGGCGCTGTCATGGAACTGTTGGCCCGGCCGGATCCCACGCCCACCCCTGCCGATGACCATCTGCGAAAACTCTGTGCAGGGTGCCACCTTCACACCCGAAAATCCAACCGGGACAGCGCGATCACAAGGTCCTCGTCAGGTTGTTCGGCCTGCCATTCGACACCGGCCGTCCCGGGCGGACCCCATCCGCCCGTGGATGCCCGGATTCCCGATGACCGCTGCCTTGGATGCCATAGCCGCAGCGGTCGAATTGCCCTGTCCTACCAGGGGTTGGCCGAGGTCAGGGACCCGGCCACATGCGAGGACCCGACGGTCCTTCACGATGGCCGTCCCGCCTGCAGGGTCCCGGCGGACGTGCACCATGAAAAGGGGCTGGCTTGCATCGATTGCCACACGCACGCCGCCCTGATGGGGGACGGCGTCGTTCATATTCACGAGGAAGACGCCGTGAAGGTGCGGTGCGTGACGTGCCACGGCCCGGCTGGGCAGGGCGACGAGGTCACATGGGGGGAGGTGGATGACCCGGCGACCCTGCGTCTTTTACGCCTTCGAGGCCGCGAAGCGCGCGCCGGTCAGCGGGTTCGGCTGGCACGGGGCGGCGTCCCCTTGTGGAACCTCGAATCGGGTCCCGAGGGCTGGTTCATGACGGGCAAGATCAACGGGCGCAGGCACCCTGTCCGTCCGACCCCTGACGACGCGGCCCATGGGATGTCGGGTCATGAGGATCTGACATGCATCGCCTGCCACGCGGCCTGGGCGCCTACGTGTACCACGTGCCATACACGATATGACCCGAAGGGGCGCCAGTGGGACTTTGCCCGGGCCCAGGTGACCACGGGCGCGTGGGTCGAGGATGCCGAGGAATTCGGTTGGGACGAGCCCATTCTAGGGGTCTTGTCATCCCCGGGGACAGCAAAGCGGGTGGTGCCCGTGGTGCCGGGGATGGTGGGGGACCTGGACGCAGCGGCCGCGGGCGGAACTCGAATCCCATGGCGCCTGTTTGCCCCGGTCGCCCCGCACACCACGCGTAAAAAGGCCCGTTCATGCCGATCTTGCCATGACTCGGCGTGGGCGCTGGGCGTGGGTAAAGGGGCGCTGGAATTGGGTCCGGACGGCCCCAGGCTGAAGCCCGTCAGCGAATCCGGCCCAAGGTCCGGGCATGGCGGCGCGGCCTGGGTCGAACTCCTGGGGCATGCAACGGGAAGGGGCACCCGCGCGGGTCTTCGGCCCCTGAATCCTGTCGAACAATGGCGAGTGCTCAGGGTTGCGCCCTGCCTGGACTGTCACGGCCGGGCGGACGATCCAATCTGGCTGCATTTCGACGAAGCATTGACGCGGAAGGATTCGAAAGGATCGCGATGCGCCGGCCCGACCCAGTCATGGATGAGGACGCCCCCCACAAACAGGGCCGCAACCACCGATACCCCTTCCCACTGAACCGAATCGTTCTTGGGATTTCATCGCATATTCAGGCCTGGACCTTGAGGAAGGGCAAAAAATACGACCAAAATCATGGTTGATATTTTATTTATATTGATATTAAGATTCTGCTCGATTGGCATCGAGGAGATTTGGCGATGGACGGGCAACGGATCAGGGACCTGATACACGATTCAGACAGCGCTGCGCACATGTCGGAGGGCCTGAAGGCACTGGGGCATCCGACCAGGTTGCGCATCATGGCCTGTCTCGCGGTAATGGGAGAGCAATCGGTCAGCGATCTGTGTCGTGAACTCGACATGCCTCAGGCGCTGGTGTCCCAGCAACTTGCCCGTTTGCGCCTGAGCGGGCAGATCAAGGTGCGTCCGCATGGCGGCTATCGGTATTACTCGGTAGTGGTGGCGGAGATGATCGAGCTGCTGTCATGCATTGTCCATTGTTGTGGAGTCCCGGCGGGGGCCGCCGCTTCCGACCGGACTGGCGACGCGGCATCTTCAGCGGTCTGACGGAGAAAAAGATGACGAGACTCAACCGCAGACAGTTCATCCAGATCGGCGGGGCGGCCGCCGGTGGCCTTGCCGCCGGTGTGGGGCTGTCCACGAAATGGTATGGACTTGATCCGGACGAGGTGGCGGACCCGGGCACCGATGGTGATCGTGTGGTGCCGAGTTTCTGTGAGATGTGTTTCTGGAAGTGCGGGATACTGGCGCACGTCAAGAACGGTCGAGTCACCAAGATAACCGGAAACCCGGCGCATCCCCTGTCGCGCGGTCACCTCTGTCCGCGCGGCACGGGAGGGATCGGCCTGCTTTACGACCCGGATCGTCTGAAACGCCCACTGATCCGTAGGAACAGGGGCCAGATGCAGGAGTTCGAGGAGGTTTCCTGGGACGCCGCCCTGGACCTGGTGGCTGAAAAGATGCTGAAAATCCGCGAAAAGTACGGGCCCGAGGCCATGGCGCTGTACAGCCACGGATACGGCGGTTCCTGGTTCAAACACCTGTTGCACGCCTACGGGTCGGACAACATTGCCGCGCCATCATACGCGCAGTGCCGCGGGCCGCGCGAGGTGGCCTTTCATCTGACGTTCGGGCGGATGGTCGGGTCCCCTGAGAACACCGACATGGAAAACTCCAGGGTGATTACCCTCATCGGTTCCCACCTGGGCGAGAACATGCACAACACCCAGGTCCAGGACTTTACCCGGGCAATCGAGCGTGGAGCGGGCCTCATCGTGGTGGATCCGCGTTACTCGACCGCCGCCGGCAAGGCCCGGTACTGGCTTCCGATCAAGCCGGGCACGGACCTGGCCCTGCTGCTTGCCTGGATGAACGTGATCATCGGCGAGGGTCTGTACGACCACGATTACGTTGAAAAATACGCCTTTGGATTCGACCGCCTGAAGGAGCATGTAAGGGACCGTACCCCGGAATGGGCGTTCACCCGGACCTCCATCCCGCCCGAGACCATTGTCGAAACCGCGCGGTTCATGGCCGGTGGTCGCCCTGCGTCGCTGATTCACCCGGGGCGTCATACGACATGGTACGGGGACGATACCCAGAGGCTTCGGGCAATAGCTATCCTGAATGCGCTGCTGGGGTCATGGGGGCGAAAAGGGGGTCTGACCCTACCCTCCAAGGTGAAGCTGCCGAAGTATCCGTACACAAAATATCCGGGCCAGTCGAAGAACCCGCCTGACATGCCCAAAGGCACGGTGTACCCGCTGGCGAATGAGATCCTGTCCCAGGGGCTGTGCATGGCCAGCATCCCGGGGACGGCGGCATATGACCTGAAAGCCTGGCTGGTGTACGGGACGAACCTGATCGCGTCGCTGCCGGATCCGGATGCAACCAGAAAGGCGTTGCAGGCTCTTGACTTCGTGGCCGTGGTCGACGTGCTTCCGACCGAAATAACGGGGTGGGCCGACGTGGTTCTGCCCGAGGCCACCTACCTGGAACGGTGCGACGAGGTGCATACGCCCGCGTACAAGGAGCCGTTCCTGGCCGTGCGTCAGCCTGTGGTTGAGCCCATGTACGACTCCAAGCCGGGTTGGTGGATTGCCAAGGAGCTGGCGCACCGCGTCGGACTGGACGACTACTTCCCCTGGAAGGACAGCGTCGAGTACGCGATGTATCGGGTCAAACACGGCGGTTTCGACTGCGAGGAACTGAAGCGGACCGGCGTGGCGCGCGGCAAACACGTGCCGGTCTTCATAGATGATGGCCTGGAACCGGTATTCGACACGCCCAGCGGCAAGATTGAACTGTACTCCCAGACGCTCGAGAAGGCGGGGTTCGACCCGATGCCCGAATACACGCCTCCGGACGAGCCGCCCGACGGCCACTTCCGATTGCTGTACGGCCGGTCTCCAGTGCATTCCTTCAGTCGGACGACAAATAACCGCTTTCTGTGTCAGGTGGTCTCGACGAACGAGGTCTGGGTCAATGCGCAGGCCGCTCGGGAGATGGGACTTCGGAACGGGGACATGGTCCGACTGATCAACCAGGACGGGGTCGTGTCCGAACCGTTGGCCCTGAAGGCCACCCAACGCATCCGGCCGGATTGCGTCTACATGGTTCACGGATTCGGTCACAATTCCAGGCTTTTGAAGTTTGCTTACAAACGCGGGGCCAGCGATTCGCGGTTGATGACCCGATACAAGGTGGACCCGATCATGGGCGGCACCGGGATGAACGTGAACTTCGTCCGCGTGGAGAAGGCGGCATGAAAGAAAAGACCGACAAACGATACGCGATGGTCGTGGACACCAGGTTGTGCGTGGCGTGCAAGGCGTGCGTTCTGGCGTGCAAGGCCGAAAACCGGGTCCCTTACGGGTTCAACCGGGACTGGCTGGTCGAGGTCACCACGGGCCGGTTTCCGGACCTGGCGTTGGAGAACAGGTCGGAACGCTGCAATCACTGTTCGAATCCCCCTTGCGTCCATGCCTGCCCGACCGGGGCGAGCCACGTGAACGAGGGCGGCGCGGTCCTGGTGACCCACCACAAGTGCACTGGGTGCAAGGCGTGCATCGCGGCGTGTCCGTACGGGGCCAGGTACGTGCATCCCGACGGCTATGTGGACAAGTGTACGTTCTGTCTGCATCGCGTGCGGGACGGACGGGAACCGGCGTGCGTCGAAATATGTCCCACTGGTACGCTGCATTTCGGCGACCTGTCGGACCCCGACTCGGATGTGTCGATTCTGCTCAGGACCCGGAAGTACAAGGTCCTGCATCCGGAAACGGGATGTGAACCCAACGTGTATTTCCTGGAGTAACGGCCATACGCAATTCGGGAGGCTTGAAGTGAACGAATCCTTGATCGAGGTGGTCCAGGGACGCAACAATCCGATGATTGATCCGTCCCTGCACATCTGGGGTTGGGAGATACCCGTGTACCTGTTTCTGGGCGGGGTGGTCGCTGGGATGCTGGTGCTGTCAGCGGCCCTGGCGCTTCGCGACCGGGACGGGCCGCGGTCCAAGGCGTTGCAGACGGCGCCCCTGCTTGCCCTGGGCCTGCTGTCCGTCGGGATGGCGGCCCTGTTTCTCGACCTGGAACACAAGGCGTACGTGTGGCGGTTCTACCTCGCCTTCAAGGCGGCATCCCCCATGTCGTGGGGGTCCTGGATCCTGCTTCTGGTCTATCCGGCGGGCATCATGATGGGCTTCGGCATGCTGGATTCCGACCGGAGGGCGGCCCTGCTGGACTC
This sequence comes from Deltaproteobacteria bacterium, assembly GCA_013151875.1. GTDB lineage: Bacteria > Myxococcota_A > UBA9042 > DTJE01 > DTJE01 > JADDHL01. The sequence continues at coordinate 1,575 of JAADHL010000352.1, read as the reverse complement.
GCGTTTCGTGCGGGGCCTTCACCTTCGGTCCCTGGTCATGTGCATTCTGGGACGGGCAGACGCTGCGCGCAGAGGAGCGTTGTGGGCTGGGATCATCGCGGGCTCGGCACTTGGGCTTTATACGGGCATCCTGCTGGGCACCATGGTCTCGATGCCGCTGTGGAACACCGCCGTCCTGGGCCCGCTCTTCCTGACATCGGGTGTGTCCACCGGCGCCGCGGTCTTGCTGCTGCTGCCTCTGTCCACCGGAGAGCGTCACGTGGTGGCCCGGTGGGACATGGCAGCTATTTTCGTTGAGATCGTCCTTATAGTGGTAATGCTGATCGGGTTCGCGACGGGTGGACACGCGTCCCATGTTGCCTTCAGTCAACTTGTTGACGGCCCATCCGCATCCGCTTTCTGGGCGCTGGTGGTGGTGGCGGGCCTCGCGGCCCCGTTTACATTGGAGGCCATCGAGGTCAGGCGCTCACTGAAGCCCCTGGCCCTGACGCCCATTCTGGTCTTGATCGGGGGCCTGTCGCTCAGGTGGATCCTGGTCATCGCCGGCCAGGCATCCAGTTGGGCGAATATTCCTTGAACGTGGACGGACAAGAGGCGCTGGGCGCCGCATGGAGGAAACACCATGGAACCTAGACCTTTCTGGAATCCCTACGTTGCCGGCGTGGCCTTGGGCCTCGTCCTGCTGGGGTCGTTTCTTTTGCTCGGATTCGGACTGGGCGCATCGGGCGCCGCCAATCGTCTGAGCATCGGCGCAGCTGAACTGGTAGCGCCGGGGGCAATCGAAACCAGCGCCTATTTTTCCCGCTACGCGGGCCCGGGCATGAACGTACTGGATGACTTCATGGTGTTCGAGGTCCTGGGCGTGTTTCTGGGCGGACTGATCGGGGCCTATTCCGCGGGTCGGATCCGGCGTGGGATCACCATGGGCCCGTCGCAAGGCGTTTCCCCGGCCGCCAGAATCGGCCTTGCGGTCCTTGGCGGGGTGTTCATGGGAGTGGCCGCCCGCCTGGCCCGCGGCTGCACTTCCGGACAGGCCCTTACCGGAGGTTCCCTCCTGTCGGTTGGATCATGGGTCTTCATGATGGCGGTGTTCGTCGGCGGATACCTGACCGCCCCCCTGGTAAGGAGGCAATGGCGATGATCTTTCCTCTTTATGGCCTCGATACCCTGGGGTATGAAACCGGACTTGTCGTGTACACGCTGGTCGGCGTCGGCTTCGGATTCGTACTGGAACGCGCTGGATTCGGCCAGGCGCCCAACCTGGCCGCCCAGTTCTACGGCACCAACATGCTCGTTCTCAAGGTCATGTTTACGGCGATAGTTACAGCGGCAGTGGGTCTGGTGCTCCTGGCCGGAGTGGGCGTCCTGGACCTGTCGCACGTGCAGGTTCCCCCCACGTTCCTGTGGCCTCAACTCGTGGGTGGTCTGTTGCTGGGCGTCGGTTTTGTCATTTCCGGGTACTGTCCGGGCACTGCCGTCGTGGCCACGTCCTCAGGCAACCTGGACGGCATCGGCACCCTGGTCGGTGTCGCCGTGGGTTCCCTGGTCTACGGCCTCATCTATCCCGCGATTCAG
>JAADHL010000152.1 GCA_013151875.1 Deltaproteobacteria bacterium | reverse complement strand
AGATGGGCGTGCGACTGGGCTACACCGGAACCGTCCAGGACCTGGAAATCCGGGCTGGAATCGACTTCTGGACGCACAGCCTGGGTTTCAGGGACGCGCTGAAGATGCGGGTCACGGGGCAGCTTGACTACCAGGTCACGTCCTGGTTCAAGCCGGGCATCTGGGCCGAGTACCAGGACCGGGACCTCGGTTCGTCCACCCGCATGAACTGCTATGAGGTCCCCTTTGATCAGTCCCCCGAGGGCGAGCCGATTCCCTGCTCGGGCGAAAAGTTCGTGGGCGGGGTGCGCCTGAAGTTCATTCCGCACCGCAGGGTGTCCATTACGGCCAAGTACCAGCACAGGTGGATCGACGACGGCAAGTCCGAATTCAACAACGGCTTCAGGCAGGACCTTTCGGCATGGCTCATGCTGTCCTACCAACCCATCGACGCGCTGCGCCTGCGCGCCCGTGTCCGCTATCTGTACGAGGACATCTTCAACAACGGTTATCTGGAACAGTCGATCTGGGGCTATGTAGAAGGCGCCTACTGGTTCAGAAAGACCTTCGGTTTCAAACTGCGCTACGAGGTCTATGCCTGGCTGGACGACCGAACCAGCACCGCGGATCGCTTCCCCAACCCCGCCCACTGGCTCCGCGCGGAACTGGAGTACCGGTTCTGAGGAAGGCGAACCTCGTTGTTTTCAAAAAAGCGTGGTTGACATCCCAGGGATAAAGGTCCATCAAAACAGGTAAATACCTTTCGAAACATGACCGGGGCGTCTGGGGCCTCGGCCGGGAGGTCGGACATGTCCATCATCACCATCTCGCGCCGCCCGTTCAGCCGTGGGGGTGAAATCGCTGAAAAGGTCGCGAGGGAACTCGGATACGAGTGCGTGGCGCGCGAGGTCCTGTTCGACGCGGCGAAACGGTTCGATGTTCCCGACGCGGATATCCTGCGCGCCATCCACGACGCCCCTTCGTTTTCGGACCACTTTCATTATGGGCGCGAACGATACGTCGCCTTTTTTCAAGCCGCTTTGCTGGGTGTCCTGCAAAGGGACGACATCGTCTACCATGGACTGGCCGGCCATTTCTTCATACAAGGCGTGTCCCACGGTCTGAAGGTCAGGATCATCACGGGCATGGCCGAACGAGTCAGCGTCCTGACCCAACGTGAAAACATCAGCGCGAAAAACGCCGAGCGCCTGATAAAACGGGAAGACAACGACCGCAGGAAATGGAGCCGCCACCTCTATGGAATAGACACCTGGGACCCGAGCCTCTATGACATCGTGCTCAACATCGCGGAACTGACCGTGGATGAAGCGGTCGAAATCATCTGTCACGCGGTCGGGATGGAACGCTTTCGGACGACACCGGAATCCGCGGGCAGGATGGATGATCTCGTCGCCGGCGCCAGGGTGAAGGTCGCCCTGATACAGATAAGACCCGACGTGGAAGTCCAGGTGGAAAACGGCCTGGTGATTGTCACCGCGAAGACACGCGGTTCCAGGGATGCCGAACTGGCCAAAGAAATCATGAAGGCCGCCCGGTCGATCCCCGGCGTTGAGGATGTGAGGGTCGATTTTGGACATGTGGTTCGGCACTACGATTGACGCGGTAAATGGATGCGCGGGCTAAAACCCATCGCCTTGGCCGGTATCGTTTTCGGCATTCTGATGCTGCAGGGGGGACCCGGGTTCGCGGCTGAAACCACCGCGGGCGAGGGCATGTCTCCCTACCTGTTCTCCCTGATTGTGTTCCTGGTCTGCACCGGCATCGGCACCATCGCCATCATCGCCGGTACCGGCGGCGGGGTCCTGTTCACAACGCTGTTCCTCGGATTCACATCCATCCACCCCGACATCGTCAGGGCTACGGGTCTCCTGGCGGCGGTCTGCGGGACCAGAATCGGGGCCAGGCGCTACCTGCGAAAGGGGGTGGCCAACATCAGGCTGGTCCTGCTGCTGGGGAGTTGCTATGCCCTGTTCGCCGTGATCGGGGCCGTGTTCGGTCTGACGATAACGCGGCGTTTCGGCGATACCGGGATCGCCGCCATCAAGCTGTCGCTGGGCATCATCGTGATGGCGGTCGGCGTGATGTACCTGCTGGTCAAGGGGACCGCTTACCCGGAAATCGAATGGGTGGACAGGCTCACCAGGAGGCTCGGCCTGGACATGGCGTACTGGGAGGAGTCGCTGAGGCGGCCGGTCAGCTACCGTGTGACTCGGGCCCTGCCCGGGGCCCTTGTGGTGTGCGTGGTGGGATTCATATCGGGCACCTTGGGTCTGGGGGCCGGGTGGGCGATAACCCCGCTGTTCAACTTCGTCATGCTGGTGCCTCTCAAGGTGGCCGCTGCCAGCAGCGCTGTCATCATCAGCCTGGGCGACACCGCTGCCATCTTTCCCTATCTCATGTCCAATTCCATCTTCCCCGTCTACGCCGTGCCCACGATAACGGGGCTGATCCTGGGCGCCGAGATCGGTTCCCGGATCGCGATAAAAGTGAAGCCGCAAATCATCCGCTATGTGCTGATAGCAATCATGCTGGGAACCGGGGTGAAACTGGTGATAACCGGGGCAAGCCTGTTGTGAAGAATGATCAAAAAAGACCCCCAGCCCCGATCGAGGGCATCATCTACGGCGAGGTTTCCGCCTGGATCACGATCGTCGGCATGGTGATTGCCTTTGTGGGCCTGATCATCGGCTTCATCCATGGTGGCGGCATCATTGACGAGATCGGCCTCATGAAGGACCTGTTCAGCGGCACTGGAGAGAGCGCCATCTGGGCCAGGGACTCGGTCTTTTCCAGCATGCCCCAACACTATTGGTTTCTCAAGCAGCGCATCAGCGGCGACGAAGTCTCGATGATCGGCCTGGTGGTAGCCTGCTACGGTGGCGTGATCGGCGTCTGGGGCATGTTCCTTTCAATGTTCCGCAACAAGAAAGTGCTGCTGTACAAAAAGGGCCTTTTCACCTTGCTGGCATTGATCATTGCGACAATCATCACGCTTGCCGCCTCGGGGTCTGACCCCACTAATTTCCTCCATTTCTGAAACGATTCTCGCTTTCGTTCGAAAACATCAATAGCGGAACGAAAAATGGAGGCATCCCCTTGGCCAGGCGAATGAGAATCGATTTTCCAGGTTGCTGGCATCATGTGTTCAACCGCGGAACCCGTAAGGAAACCGTTTTTCGAGTCAAGAAAGATTACGAGGATTTCATTGCGCTATTGGATGAAACGTGTCGAAGATTCGGGATTGAGGTACACGCTTATGCACTGATGCCGAATCACTATCATCTGCTGGTCAGAAGCGTCCATGCCGAACTTTCGAACAGCATGAAGCTGCTCATTGGGACGTTTACGCAGCGGGTGAACCGACGCAACGGATGGGATGGCCCACTGTTCAGAGGACGGTTCAAGAACGTGGTGCTGGAAACGGATGCACGTGTAGCCTGTGTGGCGGCATACATCCATTTGAATCCAGTGCGCGCCCGACTGGTCAGCGAACCCGAACTATTTCCATGGAGCAGTTTCGCTGCCTATATGCAGAGTCGCCATACTACTCCCTGGCTGACCAGGGACTGGTTGTTGTCCATGCACGGATCACCCGAAAAACTCGAAAAATATGTCGAGGATTATCGGAAAGGCCGCCTCATCTGGCCGGATGACCTGTACTCGGTCAATCAAGGAAAAACAACGGACAAGAACAACAAACCGATCGAGAGCGACTGTGCCTGGGACGTGGATTCATGGCGACAGTGTATCTGTTCAGTTATAGGAAGACCCTGGGACCGGGTCATAGCTACGGAAAAGGGGCGTGCAGGCAATTTGGCCCGGGTTTTTGCCTTGGAGGCGCTGGTCCTGCTTGTTGGGATGAGTTGCTTCGAAGCCGGAAAACAAGTGAACCTCAGCGCGAAGGCTGTAAGCAATGTGATCAATCGTCACCGTTCTGACGCCGCCAGACATCAGTTGGATCGATGGATGTTTCGACTGATGGAAACAAAAAAAATAGAGGAAAAAGGAGGGTCAGACCCCGTCAGGGCAACTCGCCGGCCAGGAGGGCGCCGATGGGGCGGGTGGCCTCGATGCGGTCCAGGACGATCTTGATGACGGCGGTGATCGGGGCGGCCAGCAGCATGCCTGTGATGCCCCACAGCATCCCCCAGAAGACCAGGGACAGTAGGATGGTGATGGGGTGCAGGGCCAGGGCCGTACCCATGAACCGGGGCTCCAGCACGTTGCCGATTGTGAACTGGACCACGCCGGGCAGCAGGATGCAAAAGACCACGGGCAACGCGCCGTCGAATTGCACCAGGGCCACGGGCAGGGGCAGCAAGGTGGCGATGGCAGAGCCCACGGAGGGGATGAAGTTCAGCAAAAAGGCCAACACGCCGAACACCACGGCCAGGTCCAGTCCGAACAGTGACAGGATCACGCCGGTCAGCAGGCCGGTGGCCGCCGAAGCCGCGACCTTTACGTTGATATAGCGCTTGATGCGACCGTCGATTTCGCGATAGATGCCGGTCTTTTCAGTATTGGGCGTGCGCCCCGCCACCAGATAAATGACGAAGATCAGGACCAGCACGAAATTCGAAACCGAGTTCACCACGGAATTCAAGGTCCCAAGCATCATGTTCGCCACGGGGAGATCGGCCAGCCGCTCTTTGACCGAGCCCGCGTCGATGGGGATACCGTTTTCCTCCATGAAGACCGTGAATCGATCCGCCAGCGTCAGGACCTTCTGCTGGTACTCGGGGCCCTTGTCCGCCAGATTTGATATGGATGACGACATCAGCAAACCGATTCCCGCCAGCAGCATGGCCGCCACCAGGAGGGCAGCCACCACGGCAAGGGGACGCGGGGTCCTCAGTTTCACCTGGACGAAGTCCACCACGGGCGACACGAGGTACGATATCAGGATAGCCAGCACCAGCGGCACCAGCACCGGCCGCATGAAATAGAGGGCCGCGCCAAGGGCAACGCACGCGAGTATCACCAACGATCCGACAGCGGCGGGTGAACCCACGACAGACCTTGAACCATTGTCAGACACCAACCCTCCTCGAGTCCCCAGCGCCCCGATGCTCCCGGTTCGAAACCCCTTCAGGTCCTTCGGGGGACCGTTATGCATAGCACGTCTTTCGATCTATACTACCTGAGAACAGGCCGCAAGTGCCAGGGGTCGTCAAGGGGACAGTGCTGTGCGTAAGAACGCGGAAAAGACGCGTCGTCGCAGTGATCAGCGGATACGCAAGATCCTGGAGGCCATCCCGGACATGATGTTCGTGATCGACCGCGAGGGGGTCTTTCGGGATTATTACGCGCCCGATCCGGAAAAATTGTTGTCGCCTCCGGATGCGTTCATTGGCCGTATAATCACGGAGATCCTCCCCCCAAGCCTCGCCGAGATCACCGGCCGAAACATCCGAAAGACCCTCCAGACCGGGGAGCTTCAAGTATACGAATATTCGCTGGACATGGCCGGCAGCAGGCGCTTTTTCGAGGCCCGGATGGTGAAAAGCGGCGATGACGAGGTGCTGACCATTGTCAGGGAAGTCACAACGCAAAAGGCTTCGGAAAGGGAAAAAGCGACCAGGGATCGGATCAAATCGGTCCTGCTGACCACATCCGACATGGAGATCTATAACGCCGTGCTGGAGGTGCTGCTGGATGTCTTTGACAGCAGTGTGGGCAACTTTGGATACATTGACGATGTCGGCAACCTGGTGTGCCCTTCCATGCTGGGCGATGTATGGGAGCAGTGCGACCTGCCCGACAAGAGCATGGTCTTTTCCCCGGAGTCATGGGGCGACACCACATGGGGCGTCGCGCTGAGAACCGGCAGGTCTTCGCTGAAGAACGAAGCCTTCTCGGTTCCCGAAGGGCATATCCCGATCAGTCGATCCATGGTGGCCCCTGTGGTCCACCAAGACGAGGTGCTTGGCATCATCCACCTGGCGAACCGGGACAGGGATTACGGCGCCGACGATCTGGAACTGTTGGAGTCCCTGGCCTCGTTCATCGCCCCGGTCCTGAAGGCACGGCTCGAAAGGGCCCGGGCGCGTCGCGAACTGGAAAACAGCGAGAAACGCTTTAGGGACGTCACCTTCAGCATGGCCGATATTGTCTGGGAAACCGGTCCTGACGACGTGTACACGTACTGCTCGTCACAGGTGGAAAAGATCCTGGGCTACAAGCCCGAGGAACTGGTGGGCCGCAAGACGCCGTTCGACCTCATGCCTCCCGAAGAAGCTGAACGATTGCGTAAACTCCAGGATGAAACAGTGCTTGAAAAGGGCGTGGCCCGCGATGTGGAAAACCTGAATCGCGCAAAGGACGGGCGCGACGTATGGCTGATGACGAACGCCCTGCCCATCATGGACGCCGCGGGCAACATGGTCGGCGTGCGCGGGGTGGACAAGGACATCACCGAAAAGAAACGCCTGGAGGAAGAGGCGCTGCGCGCCCAGAAACTGGAATCGCTGGGCGTGCTTGCCGGGGGCCTGGCCCATGACTTCAACAACATACTGACGTCGGTCATGGGCAACATCTCCCTGGCCAGGTCCATGGGACACCTATCCGAGGATGCCCAGGAACGCCTCTCGGAGGCCGAAACGGCCCTTGTGCGGGCCAAGGACCTGACATTCCAACTGCTGACGTTCGCCAAAGGGGGCGCGCCGGTGCGCAGACCGTCCAGCATCACCGACATTATCCGTGATTCCGTGGAATTCGCCCTGACCGGTTCCAATGTCAAATTCGAGATGGAGGCCACCGGCGACCTGTGGACCGCCGACGTGGATCCGGGCCAGTTCAGCCAGGTAATTCAGAACCTGGTCATCAATGCGGACCAGTCCATGCCCGGGGGTGGCGCGATACGTATTGGGGCGCGAAATATCGAGGTGGGCGGCGGCGACACGGCCCACGCGGTGGAGCCCGGCAGGTATGTATGCGTTACCATCAGTGACGATGGCATGGGAATCCCGAAGGAGCACCTGGATCGGATATTCGACCCGTACTTTACGACAAAACAGAAGGGTAGCGGCCTGGGCCTGGCCGTGACCCACTCGGTGATAGTCAACCACGGCGGCCATATTTCGGTGCGTTCCGAATTGGGCCGCGGCACCTCCTTCGAGGTCCTGATTCCCGCGACCGACGGCCTGCCGGAACAGTCCTCGGCGGATGAAACTGCAATCGAAGCCGGTTCCGGACGAATCCTGGTCATGGACGATGAGGAGATGGTCCGCGACGTGGCGGCCGCCCTTCTGGAGCACTCCGGTTTCGAGGTGGAATGCGTTGCCGACGGGGCCCAGGCCATCGAGGTCTATTCACGGGCCAGGGATTCAGGCTCGCCGTTCGACGCGGTCATCCTGGACCTTACGGTGCCGGGGGGAATGGGAGGCAAGGAAGCCATCGCGCATTTGAAGAAAATGGACCCGGATGTTCGAGCCGTGGTCTCCAGTGGATACTCCAACGATCCCATAATGTCCGAGTACTCCAGGCATGGCTTCAAGGGTGTCGCGGCCAAGCCCTACAGGCCGGCCGAACTGACCAGGACCATCCGGCGGGCCATCGACGGTCGCGCCGACAACCCATCGGGATAGCCCTTACGCCCTTACCAGGCCTGCTGGGTTTCGACCTTGTACTGACGCTTGCGCATGGCCTTGCGCTGTACGCCCCAGGACGCATCGTCGTCCAGGCTGTCCATGTCTTCTTGGTTGGCTCGGCCAAGCGCGCCCAAGGCCGGGGCATTGTATTCCCTGGCCTTGCTTTTCAGGATATCCGCGTTCATCCGCAGGAGTTTTTTGGCTTCCGCCTTCCTGCCTTTGTCCCGTAATTCAACCGCCTTCCGGTTTTTTTCGGTGGCCACGAGCTCGATACTGGAAACCATGACATCCTTGTTGCGTTTTTCCTCGACCTCCCTGTCCGAATCCGAATACGTGACGACGGCGCTTCCCGACAAGTCTTCCCGCCGTTTTGAAACGGTATTCGCATAGGATGCCTTTACAAATGCAACTTCGCGATGCGCCCCCGACTTCGAGCCCGGGATTTCGACCTCCACCATCAGGTATTTTTCCTGATTCGCATACAATTGATTCAGCGTGGTCACGATCTCCTGCCCGTCGATCCTGGCCTCACGGCCCAGAACCCGAATGGGTCGAACGCCGTCGGCGCAGCGGATACGGATCTCCACGCCCTTGGCAACGACCGACAGCACATCTCCGTCTGAATTCATGATTAAAGATGTCCGCCAGGTCGGACGCGGTTCGCGCGAAGGCGTGGTTACCGTCGCTGGACCGCGCCAGCGCAACCATGAGGTCCTCGTTGTAACCGCTGCCCAGTCCGATGGTGGTGACCGAGACGCCGTCCCTGATGAGAGATCTGCCAAGCCTGGCCAGTTCACCCGGGCTGCTGGGCCCCACGTTGGCTAGCCCGTCGGACAGGAGGATCACGCGGTTTACCCGATTGTCCTCCAGGAACTTGCGCACCTCGCGGGCGCCCTTGCCGACACCCGCGAACAGGGCGGTGTTGCCGTCCGCGTAGATTCCGCGAATGCGGCGGTAGATGTCGCGTCGATCGCGCACCTTGGTGGCCGGCACCAGGACCTGGACCGCGTGGTTGTACGTGACGACGGACACGATGTCGTCGGGACCCAGCCTATCGATCGCCATGATCGCGGCCTCGCGGGCCTTCCTGATCTTTTCGCCGCTCATGGACCCGGATCGGTCCAGCACGATGGACACGTTCACGGGTGTCCTCGTGACCCCAGCTTCGATCGGGAACCCGGTCAGGGCCACCTTCAGGAACGCCCTTCGCGGCCCGCCCGCCAGAACCACCGGAGTGCCCAGCGCCACGTCCAGCCGGACCTTGTCGGCCGAGGAGGCGCGCGCCGTGCTGGGGTGCGCCGATGGACCGGCCGCCAGCAGGACGACCGCTGCCGCCAGAACTATTTTCCCTGTTCCATGTCTCATGATGACCTCCCGCAATGTGTCGGACGACGTGCACCATGCCCGTCTTTACTGACTGACGCGCGTGGCGTGAAAAGGATGTATCTGCGAGAAAAAAAAGGTGGCGCTTGTCTTTTTTACTGACGACGTTCCGCCGCGAGGAGCGTTTCGGCCGCGATCCGGCCCGAAAAGATCGACGGTTCGAAACCGCCGCCTGGATTGGTCCAGGCCCCAGCGAAATACAGGCCGCCCAAGGGACCATGGTGGCCCAGCCTGGTGATCGTGCTGAACCAGGGAGGCTGGTCGAAGCCGTAGATGCTGCCGCCCAGGGCGCCCGTGTAGCGCATGTTGGTGATCGGGGTTGAAACGGACACCACCTCTGCGTATTCGCGCAGGCCCGGGGCGATTTTTTCGGCCTCTTCAATCATGGCGTCGGCGATACGCTCCTTAACGGCCTCGTATTCGCCGGGTTCAACCTGGTACCAGGGTTCTCCGCGCATCAGGGCGGTCAACGTCACCATGGACGTCCCGTGGGGAGAGACGTCCGGCCACACCGAGTTGTAATAGGTCATCACGACCGATTTCGGGGGCTCCAGCGTGCTCATTACCGCGTGGTGGGATTCCACGTCGAGGTCGGAGTTCAGGAATATCTCATGCCCGGTAACGCCCATTTCGTGCAAGGGCCTGTTTACGCCCAGATACACATTGAAACTGGACGGCGCGATGGTGGTGGTGCGGAGCCGATCAAAGTATTGCGACGGCACGCGCTCTACGCCGATCAGGTCGCGGCACGTAGTCACCGGGTTCACGTTTGCTATCACGCGGCCGGCCAGGATCTCCTCGTCGCAGTCAGTGATGACGGCCCTGACACGACCGTTGTCCACCACGATGCGCTTTACTCCGCAGTTCATCCGGGCCTCGCCGCCCCACTCCTCGAATGCATCGACAAATGCATTGGCAAGCGCGTGGGACCTGCCCTTGACATAGGTCGCTCCCAGGCGGACGTAGGTGGCCAGACCAGCCGCATAGAACAGAAATGAAACCCTCGACGGCGGCAGGCCGAAGTATCCCCAGTACTGGGACAGGACCCCGCGGGCGGCTGGGTCCTTGACGTGACGGTTCAGCATTTGCCCGAGGGTGGCCGGAAGGCCGCGCATCGCAGTGGGATACCTGACCGGCGCCCCCAGGAAAAAGCCCAGGCCGGGCATGCCTTTGGAAACGATTTTCTGTATCTCGTTCAGTTCGTCGAAAAGGTTGAAACAGGTCCCCAGAAACGCACGGATACCGTCCGCTTCCTTGGGAAATCGATCAGTCAGACGGGTTTCGAAGGCTTCCTGTCCCTCGGGAAGGGTGATATCCACTTCGGGAAATATTGATCGAAACAACTCGGGCACCTTCAGAAATTCAACGCGCCGGGCGACACCAAGGCGCTCAAGGTATCTGAAGTTGGGGCCTGGGTTCTTTTTTGGATCTCCGATGCCCGACATCTCGTGCAAGGCCGCCTCGAACTCATAGCGTCCACGCACGAAACTGGTCGCGTAGCCACCGGGTACGTTGTGTTTTTCCAGCAGCAACACGTCCAGACCGTTTTTGGCAAGCAAGGTGGCGGCGGACAATCCCCCAAGCCCGGCGCCCACCACGATCACGTCGTATTTCTTTTTCATGTCTTGCCCCTCCGACTGCCCGCACGGGCCAGAACCAGTACAGCCAGGAAAACCGCAAAGGCCGCCCACGGCGAGGAAGAACCAGGCAAAGATGGGCCCGACCCGGAAGCGCACCCACCACCCCCACCGATCTGGGTAGACGTTCCCGCGTCATGTCCCACGTCCGTGGACGCCCCCTCATCAATCACGGGGCCGGCATCACTGGAAGCATCAGGTTCATCGGGCCAGCCGCCTATGGGCATGTGGTCCCTGGCAAAGGGGGATATATTGGCTTTTCCGGCGGGATTGGCCTGCTGAAAGCGCGCGATCCAGTAAGCGGCCAGCAGGTCGGGCCCCGGGTTCAGGCGGACCACGTCGCCCGGCTCGCCTCCATTGACCTCAAAGGGGTTGGACCTTGCATCGAAGTTGGATGGGGGCCGTATGGACGGGGCCAGGGCTTTTGTCGCCATCCAGTCCCCGTTCAGATTCCGCCCTTCAAGGATGATCTCGGTCTTGCCGTCCACGGCCAGGCACTTGCCGGCCGCGATTTCGTCCGCATCGCAATTGACGCGCTGCCTGTTCCAGTAGGGGCCCAGGTCGAACCCACCCAGCAAGTCACGCAGCTCGGCCACCAGGGCGGGGTCCGCGCCCCTGTCGGTAAGGGCCAGGTAGATGGCGTGCCAGTAGGGCTGCTTGCACAGGCGGGCGGTGTGGGATTCGCCGGGACGGTCCCACCAGGATTCATTCATGAATTTTTCGAGAGGCGCCCTCACCTCCGGGTCGTTTTCGGTGTACAGGGCCGGCCACAGGGCCACAGCGATAAGGTCGGGATTGTCGAAGTTGGTGTCGATTCCCATGTAGATGTAGTCCAGGGCCTGGTCCGCGTGCGCCTTGAGCAGCTTTGCGGGATAGGCGCGTTCGGAAAGCAGGTCCTCATAAAGAAATTTCTCCAGGGCCTCGTCGCCTGAAATATGGAGCAGACCCTTGATGATTCCCCAG
>JAADHL010000285.1:8352-10925 GCA_013151875.1 Deltaproteobacteria bacterium | reverse complement strand
AAGCTGGCGAAAGACACCGAGGCCATCAGGACCACCATTGTAGGGCGCGCGATCGGACAGTCGATTCCCGAACCCGAATTCCAGCCCTCCCCTGAACCCGCCCCCGCCCCTGATTTGCCGCCGGAGGTGGCGAAAATACTTGCCGAGGAGGACGACAGTCTGGACTTCCTCGACGACCCCCTGGGCATAGCGGTCCCCTGGGAAGAAAAATATGGAAAGAAGGGCGAGGAAGGCAGCAAGAAGTCGAATTGACGACGGTCAGCGGGGGTTAAGCCATGAAGGTCCGATTTCACAAGACCTTGTATTTGAAAACGGCGATCGACGAGGCCATTGTTGCCTTCGAGGATGCCGCTGACATGACCCGGTCCAGCGAGACCGGTCACACCGTGGTCGATATCCGCCCCAGGGACCCTCACGAAGACGCCGACGAGGTAGCGGGCGAGTTCATGAATTACGTCCTGGGAGGGACCATCGCCAAACGAGGCAATCAATGAGCAGCGCCAAACGGCGGATCGGACCGGAAAGGAACCTGTTTCGATTTCGTAAAATCGACTCCGACAAAGCAGGGGCCAGAAACGTGGTGACGAACGACCACGGGGCATTCGCGATCCTGGACGACGACCAGTTGGACCTGCTTGTAAAGGGCCGCGTCAAGCGTGGGACCGACCTGTTCAAGGAGTTGAAAGAAAAGGGATTCCTCCTGGACGAAGAGGATATTGCTCGCGTCGCGGCCGACCTTGACCGCAGAGTCGGGTATCTGTATCGGGGCCCGGTTCTGCACATCATGGTGGTAACGCTGAGGTGCAACGAGGTCTGCAGATACTGCCACGCCAGCCGCGCTTCAATGAAAGAGACCGAGACCGACATGTCTATTCCCACCTCCGAAAAGGTGGTGGACATGATCATGCGGGCGCCATCTGACACCCTGACCATCGAATTCCAGGGCGGCGAACCCCTCGCCAATTGGGAGGTCGTCCGGCACGTTGTGGACTATGCGATGGAAGAGGGCCGAAAGGCCGGCAAGCGGATCATGTTCTCGCTGGTCAGCAACCTGTCCATGATGGACGACGAAAAGCTGGCATGGCTCATCGATCACAAGGTGCAGATTTCCACATCGCTGGACGGACCCAAGGAACTGCACGATGAAAACCGCAAACTGGCCGGGGGCAGCGCCTATGAGGACTGCGTAAAGTGGATGGGCAGGATAAACCAGGCCTACCTCGATGCCGGCCTGGACCCCGACCTGTACCATGTAGAGGCCCTTGCGACCATCACCCGCAAGCACCTCGACCACCCGAAAGAACTGGTGGACGAATACATAGCCCAGGGCTGCAGGGCCATCTTTCTGCGCCCGCTCAACCCGTTCGGCTTTGCCAAAACCAAGATCAGCAGCAACGATTACACCGGGCAGGAGTTCCTGGAGTTCTATGTGAAGGCCCTGGAATACATCATCGAGCAGAACCGCAAGGGCGTGGAGATCCTTGAACGCCTCGCGGCCATCTTCCTGACAAAGGTCCTGACGCCGGACGACCCGAACTACATGGATATCAGGTCCCCGTGCGGGGCCGGCATAGGGCAGATCGCCTACAACTACGACGGCGGTATTTTCACCTGCGACGAAGGCCGCATGGTGTTCCAGATGGGAGACGACCTGTTCAAACTGGGCGACGTCGATTCCATGGAACTGCGTGATGTCGTGACCCACGACACGGTGAAATCACTGGCCCTTGCGTCCACACTGGACTCCATTCCGGGCTGCGCTCAGTGCGCCTACAAGCCGTACTGCGGCACTTGCCCTGTCTATAATTACACCGAGCAGGGCAACATCTTCCCCCAGAACCCCACCAACGATCGCTGCACCATCTATATGGGGGTTCAGGATCGCCTGTTCCAGTACCTGGTTGATGACGACAAGGAAATCATCGATCTGTTCCACCGCTGGGTGGAGGTCAAGGATCGGCCCGAGTACATGCACGACGAGCGCCGTTCAGAGGACCGGTGAGCGTGAAAGGCAAGTCCCGCGTGTCCATTTCTTCAGCCCCTCCCCCCCTTCGCGCCGTGATCAAGTTGACCTACCGATGCACCGAGCGCTGCATGTTCTGCCGGGTGGACACCTTTCGCGGCAAGGTCCCGGACGTTCCCGCCGATGTCGTCGTGCGCAAGATGGCGGCAGCCTTGAAATTAGGGGTGAGGATGATCCTGTTCTCCGGAGGCGAGCCCACGGTCCGGGACGACCTGTTCCGCCTGGCCCGCGCCGCGAGGGCCATGGATCTGGACTTCGGTCTGATAACCAACGGGCGCAGGCTGGCATACGGGCCATATCGTGAGGCCCTGCTGGACATCGGTCTGGCCTATGTGCACACATCGCTGCACGGGGCCACGGCGAAAACCCACGACTCGCTGACCCAATGTTCCGGTCATGGGCTCGTGCTTGAAGCGATCAAATCCCTGTCCGGTACAGGCGTCGAGCTTCACGTGAACACAGTGATTACCGGAACCAACGTGGGCGAACTGGACGCCCTTTCCGACCTCCTGGCCCAGTTCGCGCCCATCACCCACAAATTGTGCCTCAT
>JAADHL010000285.1:0-8342 GCA_013151875.1 Deltaproteobacteria bacterium | reverse complement strand
GGGGGCTGTTCGAAGACCATGAAAAAGAGATCGAGATCAGACCCAGGGACGCAGGACGCGCTGCCGTAGCCGCCATCCGGCGGGCCAGGGCCAGACACCCGGAACTGACCACTGTGATCGAGGGCTTTCCCCTATGCCAGGTCGCCTCCGAGAGGGCCTCGACATCCGGTCTTCAGGACCACAATATCAAGTACATGAGCGAGGGCGACGAGGACTGCCTGTTCCCGACCGACCACGGAGACAGAACGTTCCCGGCGGTATGCAGGAGATGCGCGGCCAGGCCAGGGTGCCCGGGGGTGTACGTGGGATACGCCGAGAGGTACGGTTCATCGGGACTCAGGGCGCTGAAGGGTACTGGGAAAAATCGACGAGAAAAGAGTCCTGGGAAACGTCCCTGGCATGCAGATTGACGTCGAAATATTTAAAATCGTCATTGTAATCAAAGGCCTTGCCGCCGGCCCCAAGCCGATAGGCGTTCAGTTCTATCTCCAGCGTGTCGGGACCGTAGTTTTGTTGGGCGTCCTTGTCGTCGAGATTCGATACGGGATTCACCAGGACCGGATGGACCGGGGCGTCCGCCGGGAAGATCGGAAGCTCCAGGGATGTTCTGTCCCCCGGCACAAAGAGTTCCCACAATACGTGCGACCTTGGCCCTCCTATGGATAGATTCACCCCAGTGGCATCATCCTTGTACAGAGGATTCCTGGGCGCCGGCGTCATGTAATTGACCCTGACGACATACAAATCCGCCGGTACCGGTTCCTCCACAGGGGCCCACTCGATCCTTCCGTTGAAAGAGTCCTCGGACACCGCATCCAGTGGGATGTCCAGCGACTGGGGCGGCTTCGGAAACAGCGGCTCGGGAACGGGCAACCACGCATCGGACATGGTGTAGTCCACGCCTTCACCGCCTTGAATGCCGGGTGTAATCGCCGTGGCTATGCCGGGTGGATCCGCCCCCAGGTATGTCCGCCTGCCGCCGAAACCGACCGCGAGGTTCGTCGTGTTCAGACCAAGGGCGGCCAGGTGGGGCTCGCCGGGATCAGGAAAACGAAACCTGATGGGATTACTGAATTCGCCTTCCATATTATAGGTCCCGTCGACCGCCACGAAGACGTACCCCTCTCCCCCGGTGTCCAGGACCCCGAAAACCAGTCCCTCCGGCAGGCCGGCATCGTTTTTCCAGTCCCTGGGAAGGCCGCCCAGGTTCACGTCCACCGTGGATCCATGTCCGTTTCGCAGGTCGATGTTCAGGGGTATGTTTTCCGTCTGGGGGATTGACCCGCCTTTTACCTCGATGCGCCTGATGCCCATTGCGTAGGGTTTGAAAGGCATTCTGTAGGGGTCCGTCATGATGTCCATGAAACACCGGACCGTTCCACCGAGGGCAAATATCAGGTGCTGGCCGACCGGCAGCCGATCCAGCCGGAACTCCTCCCATTCCGGGGCATTTCCGTACACGACCAGATTCGAAGGACGAGGGATTATTCCGCCACCGCCCTCCGCCGGAGGTTCCAGGATGTTGCCCATGCTGATCGATGAAAGGGGTACATTGCGCAAGGCCACGGACACGATGGCTATCGGAATCTCCGGATACTTGCCGTTTTCCTTGTCGCAGGCCAGTATGGAGGCCCCGGCAGGAAAGGGCTCCAGGACCTGGACATCGCCTTCCATTCCATCAAAACCCGTGACCTTGCCCACGATCGAGCCGACTCGCTCGTCATCCACGCCCGGGATCGGGTCCAGACGGACCATGGCAACCGCCACGAACGCCGAATCCACTCCCATATACGTGGTCGTGCGATAACCTGCCGCGGTTATCGTGACATCCACTGGGCCCTTGAGGTCGGGGGTTTCGCTTTCGTCCTTGAAGTCGATGTAACCGCCCGCTCCAGTGACGCCGCTGAAGGTCTTTGCGCCCGCCCGGACCAGCACATACGCCCCCTCGAACGGCTTGGGCGAGGACCCGGCGGAGCCCGTGTATTCACCGTCCAGGGAATATACCCGCAGGAAGCCGTTGATAGTGCGCCTCTGGCCTACCTGAGCCGTATTCAGCCCCGGCTGAGGCAGCACCCCGTTCGGGATCAGGACCACAACGGTGTTTGCCGTAACAGCCCGGCATGAATCGTCGGGGTCGTCGTATGTCGCCGTTACACGCGCCACGGCCTGCGCCTTCGAACACAATGTGGCCTTGAATACTCCGGGGGCGTCCTCGATGACACCGTCCAGAGTCCCCCTGTCGCTGTCGACCGTGACAACGCTGCCCTCGGGCGCGGCAGCGTCCCCTATGGTCAGGCGCGCCTCAAGTTCAGAGCACAACTGGTTTCCCGACTCCTCGGTGACCGGTCCCCTGGTAAGGGTGAGCACGGCGCCGGTCAGTGGGTCGCGATCGGCGCCGTCAGGTATCGAGTCGCAGTCGGTGTCGGGGTTGGCGGGGTCCGTGCCGAACGCCTGCTCCTGGAGGTCGGTCAGTCCATCGCCGTCTGCGTCGGGCCCGATCGTGCGGCCGCATGCGAGGCCCAGGCAAAGAAGCAACAACATCACCAACGGGAGAGGCCCGCCGCTCATGCTCGCCTCACGCAACGCTGCTGATGTCCGGCCACGAACATTCATCTTTCAGAAACTCACTTTCGCGGTCAGTCCCGCGTTGAGGATCGAGCCGCTGGACGAGATGGACGGAAAGCCCGGATTGTCCGGGTTGAAATCCGTCTTGGCGTCGTTATTGGCGGTCATGTACGACCAGGCGACGTGCGCGTCCAACTGGATGGGGGGCCCGCCTATCGCCGCGGCATCGAATCCCAGGCCCAGGCTGCCGGTGTACCTGTCTCCGTCAAGCAGATTCGTTTCGCCCTCCTGGGCCGGAACCGGGGACTGGATCCAACTGAAACCGGCCCTCAACTGCACGGCATCGATCACGCGCCACTCCGCCCCAAGGCGCACCGCCACTGCGTCCGACAGGCCCGGGGCGTTGCTCCCGTTCGCGCCGGTGGTGGCCTTGGATTGCTTGAAGTAACGGTAGAAATAATAGGTAAAGTCGCCGCTCAACACCACTGGTCCCACCTTGCCGGCCACCCCCAGGGCGATCTCGTGGGGCGTGGAGTAGTCATATGCATCGACCTGAAGGTCCGGGTCCATGGAAACGACGGAGATGAACGACCGATTGGCGCCGCGCCAGGTGATGCCTATGACCATCTCGCCTATCGGTTCGATCAGCAGCCCAACATTGGGCGACAGATTCAAGTCGACATCCACCGAGGTTGAAGGGTCGTCCACGCGCAGGACGCCGTATACGTCGGGCAGCATCGAAAACCCGGCGCCGATTGCGACGTTTTTCCAAAGACGCAACGCTGCGGCGACATTCAATACCAGCCGGCGGTTCGTGTCCTCCAGAAACGGGAAATGAGGTTCGTTCGGAGCCCTGGCGCGGATCGAGTACACGCGGGCGCCGGGTATCTGGACGTTGATGCCCAGAAACAGCATGTCCCACACGCCCTTGCCGAACGGGATGGGCGATGCGATCCCCACGTCGTAAAGGACGCGGGTCCGGTTCGCTTCCGAGTCGCGCCCGTTCACCTTCAGAAAGGGCCGGTACATGAGGACGCCCAGTCCCAGTTCCGGGCCCTTTCCCGCCAACCGGGCGAGGCCCGCCGGGTTGTAGTAGCACGCCTCGTAGGAATCAGCGGTCGCCGTGGCCGCGCCACCCATGCCGATGGCCCGGGACCCGTATCCGAAGGTATCCATGGGATTCGCCTCGACAGGGCCGGAGACCAGACACAGAAAACTCAGGAAAAGCAGAACCTTTGCCGGGAATCGCGGCTGCACCCAAGCCCTCCGAAGCGACAGCGGAGGATGATACCACACAGAACCGAGGTGGAAAGTCCAACGTCAGCGTCCGCACTCGAACTTGACAAACCCTGTTTCGGTGTTGGATACATCCAACATGTTACGCTTCTTACGGACGAGGCAATAGATGGAACACGGGGAGACTGAACGGGTGGTTGTCGACTACCTCGCCGAGCACATGGAAATCGAGCATTCAGCAATCAATCTCAAATCCAATCTGTTCAATGACCTGGGAATGGACAGCATCGACGCCCTTGACATGATCGCTGCGCTTGAGGAGCGTTTGAATATCGAATTCGAAGACGACGAACTGAAACACATTCGCACGGTGGAGGATGTGGTTGTTTTCGTGGAATCCACGCTGGGCCGGAAATCGGGCGCTTGATGGGTAGGCGGCTATATTTCAATTCATCGGGTGTCTCTGACCAGATTCAGTCGCGACAAGTCGTTACAGCCGATTCCCCGTGGTTTTGCGGCCATTTCCCGGATCAGCCGGTCTTTCCGGGCGTCGGCGTGCTTGATCTTCTGCACTCCCACCTGATGAACGGGTCGTCCAGCCTTCATCCTGGGGCCTGGAGTCTCCATCACGTACGGTTTCGGAAACCGGTGCTTCCGAATGAGGAACTCCGGCTGTCATCCGCCCCGACTGACCATAAAGGCTTCCTCCATGCATTCCGGGTAAGGGCCGCTGACGGACACGATGCAACCGTCTGCGAAGGGACATTCGCGTTCGACGGACCAGGTTTTGCGGATGTGATTCCGCCCATGCCGGACCCTGGCGCGCCTCCGGATCTGGAGGTCGAACGGTTTATTCCCCATCGCGACAGGATGAAGCTGGTTGACGGGATCATCAAAGTGGACCAGCGCCAATGCATCGTGTCGACTCGTGTCCGGGACTCGTGGCCCACCGCACTGGGCAACGACGTGAGTTCGATAATAACCATCGAACTGATTGCCCAGGCTTCCGCGGTACTTGACGGCTGGAACACCAGGGCCGGATCACCCGACAAAGGATGGCCCATGCTTGTAGGGGTCCGGAAGGCAATGATACTTTGTGAACGCATGCGGGTGGGCCAGAGACTTTCGATAACGGCGAACCAGAGGGTTGATTCAAGAAACTACAAGGTCTTTGAAGGCATGGTACTGGCTGACACCCGGTTGATCGCCACGGCAACAATCCAGGCTGTTGATTCCGGGGCAAAGGGCGGTTCATGGGCAACGAACTGATACGCGAACTGAAACACAAGATATTCAAGAGGTTGAACATCAGCGACGTCCATCCTGACGAACTCGATGACGACAGGCCTTTGACCGGCGATGAATTTGATATCGATTCCATAGATATCCTTGAGATCCTTGTGATGATTGACGATGACTACGGCGTGAGGATCGAGAACCGTGAGGAAGGCATCGAGGCGTTCGCTTCGTTCAGGGCGTTGGCGGATTACATCGAAACCCACCGTTCTCGCGAATGAACAAGAGGGAAAACGGGATGATTGTCCCCTCGACGCACTTGAGGCAGCGCATGGATAACGCATGAAAGAAATCCAGTCCACCATCAGATACCGGGTTCCGATGTACGACATGGACCCAATGCAGGTCGTATGGCATGGAAACTACTTCAACTACTTCGAGTTGGCCCGCTCGGAACTGTTCACGAGTCGGGGAATCCACTTGATCGAATTCGCCAAGGATGCTGGGATTGTATTCCCCGTGGTCAAAAGTTCGGCCAGATACACGCGGCCGCTCGAATGGCGGGATGAGTTCACCTGCACGGCACGCCTGCTGGACGCGCGTCACAAGATCGTCGTGGAGTTCGAGATCAGACGCGTATCGGATCAGGCGCTGTGCGCCACCGGCAGGACCGAACAGGTCGCGGTTGACGCACGCACCCGAGAACTCCTGTATCAGATTCCCAAGGCAATCAGGGATGCACTCAGCAAATGAGCTTTGAACCGGAATTATCAAGGGCCTTGTCAGTCGGTGCAGTGCGGGTGCTCGTGTGGTCCGACGTGCTGGACCGGATAAACGTGTTTCCAGTGGCCGACGGCGATACGGGAACCAACCTGGCTCTGACGCTCTCCATCCTCCGGAATGAAATAGCCGACACTGCCGCGGTCAACGAAGCCCTGCTGCTGGCGGCCCGGGGAAACTCCGGAAATATCGCGGCGCGGTTTCTTTCGGGCATGCTTCAGGAGGCGTCCAATGGTCTTGCCGAGGCTGCCCGGGCGGGACGGGACCTGGCATGGAAGGCGGTATCCAAGCCTGTGCAAGGCACCATGCTTGACGTGTTCGACGCCTTGAATTCCTCGCTCGATGCCCATGGTCAGGAACCAGGATGGATCGATCGTGCGGTGCTGGACATGGAGGCGGCGGTGCTGCGCACGAGGGAGCGCCTCAGCGAACTGCGCCTGGCGAACGTGGTGGACGCTGGGGCGTTGGGAATGTTCATGTTCCTCGACGGCGTTCTCAAGGCGACGGATCGCCGTGACGACTTTCACCCGATCATGGAACCCTTTGGCGCATATCTGAATGTCAGCGGCCCCAAAAATACCGCTGTGGCTTGCAGCGTGTGCATCGACGCTGTCATAGAGGTCGAAACCAACGGCGAGACAAAGGACGACGATTCCGGCTGGCGTGGTCTGGGACCGGACACCGTGACCTTCCGGCAGGATCGATACCGCAAGGTCCATTTCCACGCTGACAATCCGGATGAAGCCATGGCGGAACTGCGTTCCCGAGGCACCGTGATCAGATGGAAGACCGACGACATGTCGAAGCAGGTTGAAATCGCATCGGAACATGCCTTGCATGGTCCCGTGCACGTAATGACCGACGCGGCCGGCAGCCTGACCCGCGAGGACGCAGTCAGATCCGGCATCACCCTGCTGGACAGCTACGTAATCATCGATGGAACCGCCGTCCCGGAGACACGCGTGGACCCATTCGAGCTATACGCGGCCATGCGCGAGGGAAGGAAGGTGTCCACTACCCAGGCATCCGTGCAGGAGCGCCACCAGCATTTCGAAAAGGCCCTGGCCATGTATGACCGGGTCGTGTACCTGTGCGTTGGTTCTGCATACACCGGCAACTTCGATGTGGCAATGGAATGGAAGACCGCGAACGATACCCAGGATCGGTTCGTAGTCATCGACTCGACGGCTGCTTCGGGACGCCTGGCGTTGATCGCGCTCGCCACTGCCCGGCGCGCCGTGACCGAACACAGTCAAGAGCACTTGGCGGCCTTCGCGAAAAAGGCCCGTGAGGCCTGCGAGGAGTATATCTTCCTCGACACCCTTCGCTTTCTGGCCGCGGGCGGACGCCTGTCGAAAACGAGCGCCTTCCTTGGGGATGCGTTGCGCCTGAAACCCGTGGTATCCCCCTTGGCCGACGGCGCCAAAAAGGTAGCCACGGCCCGCAATCGAGGGGAGCAGGTTAACATTGCGTTCGATCGCATGGACCGATGCGTTCTGGATGGCAAAGACGCGATTATCCTTTTGGAGCATACGGACAACCGGGAGTGGATCGAGAATGAACTGAAGCAAAGAGTCATGGCCCGCTATCACTCGGCCGAAATCCTGGTCATGCCCATGTCCGTTACCTCGGGAGCGCACATGGGTCCCGGGACATGGGCCGTGGCTTTGTGCAGGGTGCCGCCGAGTGGCGATGGGATGCCATGACGAAGTTCGCGGTAAAGATGCTGCGGGCGCTGGTCCGCCTGGCAAAGGGCTTCTACCTGTTCTGGATGTTCTGCCTGTTCGGCGCGGCGATTGTCTTCGGCCTCGCCGTGGTCGTTCCCGTCGTTTTCATTGTCAACCGGCTCGGCGGGCATTCCTTCAAGCGCATGCAGCGAGTGATTCGCCGGGCCTTTTCGGGGTTCCTTGCGCTGCTGAGATTGGGACGTCTGGCCAGGAGCCTGCCCGCCAGGGGCGCCGTGATGGACGAACCGTGCGTCCTGGTGGCGAATCACCCTGGACTTTTCGACGTCCTTTTCCTGATCCGGGACCTGCCCGGGGTGTCCGTGCTGGTCAAGGATTCCCTGTTCCCCTGGATGGGCCCGATTCTTGTTTCCGCTGGATATGTGCCTGCCCGCGCACGCGCGGGTTCCTTTCCCTCCAGGAAACCGCTGAGGGATGCCGCGCGCCTGTTGAAGGCCGGTCACAGGTTCATCGTATTCCCAGAGGGGACGAGGTCTCCGGAAGGGGGGCTCCATCCATTCGGCCCCTGGGCAGTGGAAGCGGCTCGACTCGCGGACGTGCCGCTGCAGCCCGTGGTTATCCACAACAGACCGCCGTTTCTTTCACACGAACAGCGATGGTATTATCCTCCCTACCCGGTATCTCTTTTTCAGCTTGAGTTCCTGCAACCGGTTCGGCCCGACGGCGACCGGAGAGAAGTGATGAATGGGATCAAAGAAGACATCCGCCTGAGACTGGAATCTCGCGGTTCCATGAGGACGTCTTCCCATGACCAGGAGCATGCGGCATGAGCGATGAACG
>JAADHL010000378.1 GCA_013151875.1 Deltaproteobacteria bacterium | reverse complement strand
GTCGGC
Organism: Deltaproteobacteria bacterium; assembly: GCA_013151875.1. Taxonomy (GTDB): domain Bacteria; phylum Myxococcota_A; class UBA9042; order DTJE01; family DTJE01; genus JADDHL01. The sequence goes on along the minus strand of JAADHL010000378.1, from coordinate 15,395 downwards.
GCCTGGCACTGGTCCGGTCTGGTGGGCACCATATCCTGCCTCAGACGCCACTGGTCGCCTGTTCTGCGAATCACGGAAAATGACCCCGGGCATCCATATTCAACGTGGGATTCCCTGACCGCCGAAGGGACTTTTGATTCCGCGGAACCGGATGGCGACGCGCTTTTCTGCGTCGCGGTCACGACCATGGACTCTGGGGCGCGGCCATGGCCGACGGTCCCAGAGGGAAAAGGCCCTGCTTTGGATCTGGCGCGCATGCTGGTCAGTCGGGCTGATTCCACCAGCGCCCCCGAAGCTGCCGCCACAGCCGCGGCCCTGGCTGCCGCATGCTTCAAGGACTACATACCAACGGACTACGTGATGCGGTTCCACTCGCGCCCGAAAGGAGGCATTCTGGACGGGGCTCGCATTGTAAAGATTATTCCGAGAGGCAGGCCGTCCGACCTCGATTCCATGGGCTACAACGTGATCATGGCCTACCCTGAGGCGGCCTCATCTGACAAGACATCGGTTTTCCCATCGTCGACTGACACCGACGTATCTTCCGGGGAGGCCCTCGTACTGGCAGCGGCACGTTTGGCGTCCGATTTGAGCATCCGTGTAGTGGCTCCCTACAGCAGGCCCGCCGGTTTCAGGTACTCACTGATTAAAACACTCATGGCAATCGCATCGGGATCGACCACTCGCGACAGACCGCTCCACGATGCTGTCATAGCCTTCATTAGAAAATATCCGAAGCAGTCCGGATAGTGGGGGGATACATGCTGATGAGTTCGCGCGTTCCAGTTCCGTTTTCTTTTTGGCATGCGGGTGTATTTGAAACGAGAATTGGGGTTGGTGGATCCACCGCGTTCCGCCAAGTGCGGGAGTAAAAATTAACAATGAAAGTTCTTCTAATTCGCCCACGAAGCAGTTCAGTCGGAAAACAGCATTGGAACCATTTATGGGATCAGCCGACCATGCTTTCGCTTACAGGTCGTTCGTATATCGCGCCACCTCTCGGACTGGTCACCCTTGCCGCTGCAACCCCCGAAGATGTTGAAGTCAGCATCGCTGATGAGAATCTTAGTCCCGTATCTTTTGATGTAGAGGCCGACCTGGTGGGCATCACTTCCATGACGTCCTCAGTCGGCGAGGCATACCGAATCGCAGACGGATTCAGGCAAAAGGGTCGCAAGGTCGTTTTAGGCGGTTTCCATGTGTCGTACAACGTGGAGGAGGCCCTACTCCACGCAGATGCCGTTGCCGTGGGCGAGGCTGACAGAACATGGCCGGTCATTTTAGCCGACGCTGCAAATGGACATCTTCAGCCTGTTTACCGCGACGATGAACCGCTTGATCTCGAAACTTTGAAGCTCCCCCGGTGGGACCTAATTCGGCACAAGGCCTATGCCTACCATCAGATTCAAATAACGCGTGGATGTCCACATAACTGCTCTTTCTGTTGCGTACACGAGTTGTTCGGCAGGCGCTCTAGACACCGCAAGATTGAAGACGTCGTCGCCGAACTGCAGATGCTGTCGAAAATCGAACGCAAACTGGTATTCATCTGTGATGATAACCTGCTGGTGAACCGCAGGTTCGCCGATGAGTTGCTGGACGCAATCCGGCCGCTCGGAATTAACTGGCACTGCCAGACATCGTTGGAAATATCCAGAGACGGTTCCTTGCTGGACAGGATGGCCGAAAGTGGCTGTAAGGCAGTTTTCGTCGGGATGGAGACACTGGATGAGACCAGCCTGGACTTGGCGGGAAAACGGTTCAACCGCGTCGTTTCTTACAAGGAAGCCGTAGATTCCATTCAAGCAAGAGGCATTGCCGTTCTGGCATCCTTCATCGTCGGTCTGCCGGGTGAAAGTCCGTCGAACATTCAACGTATCGCTGATTTCGTCCAAACTGCCAAACCCCTTGGTGTCATGCTGAATATCTTCACCCCCCTTCCCGGGACACGTTCGGCCGCTGAGGCAGACAAAGATGGACGCATCCTCACCCGGAATTGGTCCCAGTATGATGCGCGGCATGCGGTCAGCAGCCCAGGCACGATGACCGCTGAAGAGGTCGAGTCGGCCTTCGACAATCTGAACAGAGAGGTGTTCGCTTGGGATGCCCTGCTGGATAGATTCAGATTCTTTGTCACTCGACGAAATAGAAATCAACTACACAGTAATCACCGCCGCAAGAAAGCATCTCTGTTGAAAGCCATGGCGATAATAGCAAGGGTAGGCGGAAACATTGCCGTGAACGGTGACTGGATGGCTGCCGGATTCGCGTGGAAACTCCTGACAATGTCACTCAAAGGTGAGTCACATCTATCCCAATCAATTGCAATGTTGGTCCAGGGCATCGACTGGAACCGATATGCCAAGAACCTCTCGAACCGTCCCATCGAGGAGATGACTCCATTCAAAAGTAATCTGGACCACTCTCGCTTGAAGGCGCAGGATTTCACCCACTCCGGGGTAGGACGTTAATCATGTAAACCAATCTGACCTGGGCTGTGTTTAGTACTGATAATGCATAAAAAAACCCTTGACATTGGATTGTCTAACCCCGAAAATCCTCCAGTTTGGCGGGTCTGGGGATAGGCTCGCCGTGGAACGGTTGTTTTTCAAGGAGATCCAGATGAAACGCATCGTAGGCATTATCGCCATGATGGCGGTCCTGTCCCTGCTGGCGGCATGCGGAAGCAGCGACGGCGGCACTGACACGATCAACACGCCTGACACCATCATCAACACGGACAATGGCGTCGATCTCGGCAAGTACGATCCCGGCCTCCCGCCGATCGACAACGGCCAGCTCGACAAGGGCCTGCAGACCGACAAGGGTCAGTACGACCCCGGCCAGCCCACTGACAACGGCGGAGTCGACCAGGGCCAGCCCACCGACAACGGCGGTACCGATCTGAACATCAACCCGCCGCAGGAAGGGTCCTGTAAGTGGTACTTCTCTTGCGCCGGCGACTGCCCGCCCCAGCCCCAGGGTCAGGCATGCCTCCAGGAGTGTCAGGCCGGTCTTTCCCCCCAGGGTCAGACCGATGTAGAGGCCCTGTTCAACTGCCTCGACGTCAACGGCTGCCAGGCCAAGCCGACCAACGAGGAATGGGCCCAGTGTCTCAATGACTTCTGCCTGGATCCCTATTTCAGCTGCTTCTCGGGCAACACCTACGCGACCTGCCCCGATCTGGTCGGCTGTCTCAACAGCTGCCCCGATGACAACCCCGGCACGCCCGATGTCGACGAGCAGAGCGTTTGCATCGGCAATTGCTGGAGCGAGTCCACCGTGGACACCCAGTGGTCCCTGCAGAACCTGATCAACTGCATGTACGACAACTGCACCACCTGCAATGACGACTACCAGGGCGGGACCTGCCAGGACTGCCTGAATACCGTTCTCGGCACGGGTGGACAGTGCGAAGCCCTCAACGAGGCGTGCACGTCCTACGGCACCTGGGGATGCGGCCATGTCTTCGAATGCGTCCAGGGATGCACCGACCAGGCCTGCGCACAGGACTGCTTCAGCAACGCGACAAAGAACGCCGGCACCCTGTACAACGATATGATCGGCTGCGCCACCGACGCCTGCCCGCAGTGCGATACTACGCCTCCCGGGGCGGACTGCGACACCTGCTTCAACGCGGCGCTCAACCAGGACGGCGCCTGCTGGGACAAGACCCAGGCATGCACGGCCGACCAGGATCAGTAGCAGCGGTTTGCTTCAGATGAGTCCGGGCCCAGGGGTCGGGCCGCGCGCCCGGCCCCCGGCCGGATTTCCTCTTTATCGATTGAGGCCATCACCTTGCAAAGGGGGTCAATCATGAGGTCTGGGACCAAATTCGTTCTTTCACTGGCGACTTGTTTCGCGCTGGCCGCCTGCGGGAGCAGCTCGGGCGGAACCGACACGCAGACCTCCAACGACCTGGGTTCAGGGACCGACGCATCCGATACATTGGAAACCATCGCTGACAACGGTGTTTCCGACCCCGGCGTCAAATCGGACATACCCGCAAAGACCGACAAAGGGACACTTGACGACACTGGGACACCCCAGGACCAAGGTCAGACCGACCTCGGTCAACCCCCAGAGGGAAGTTGTCCGGAGATCGCGACGTGCGCGATGTTGTGCGACACGGTCGCCTGCAAGGAACAATGCCTTACAACAGCCGGTGATGGGACCAAGGCCGTCGTGCTTGCCATGGCTGACTGCCTGGAGGCCTTGAACTGCGGACCGCTGGTGGGTCCCGGTGGCTTCGTGGGATGTGCAATCGACGCCTGCGCCGACGAGATCGCAGCTTGCTACGCCGGAACCGGGGTATGCAACGACATCCGCAAGTGCCGTATCGACTGCCCCACGCTCGCCGGCGACTATTCGTGCGCGCTTATGTGCTTCGCCGAGGGCTCCAAGGAGGCCCAGGACCTGTTCCAGAACTACGCGGACTGCATCTACGGCAAGGAAGTGGAGTGCTCGGAAACGGACATCAAATCCAACGGCTGGCCCATTCCCAATTGCGAGAAATTCGCTCAAAGCAAGTACTGCCCCCTTCAGACTCAGGCCTGCATCCCACCCCACTAGTAGCGCCATTCCTGATTGCCGTCGAAACGACAACGGGCGCAGATCGGGTTTACGAAATGAGTTCATCCAGATTCATTGACGTTTCCGAGGGCTGGTTGCTACACTTTATGGCTGTCCGCGGAGGTGGTCATGAACGATAGTGGAACGGTTCCCCTGACTCGCGAGGGACACGCGCGTCTTACCGAGGAACTCAAGCACATGAAGGAAGAGCGTCCCGTGGTCAGCAAGGCCATCGAGGAGGCAAGGGCCCACGGCGACCTGTCCGAAAACGCCGAGTATCACGCCGCACGTGAAAAACTGGGCATGCTCCAGGCCCAGATAACGCGCCTGGAGGACGTGCTCAGTAGGTCCGAGGTCATCGACCCGGGCCGCTTCACCGACACGCGGATCCGTTTTGGCGCCACCGTAACCCTTTTTGACGAGGACAACGACGTCGAGGTCACCTACCAGATCGTGGGCGAGCCCGAGGCGGACATCGAAAAGAACCTCCTGTCGGTCATGGCCCCGCTGGGACGGGCGCTCATCGGCAAGGAAGAAGGCGACGATCTGGAATTCAAGGCCCCCGGCGGCATCAGGCATTTCTCGATCCTCGCCGTTGAGTACATCTAGGTTGGACGGCGGCGCCACAATCGATACCCAGGTGATAATATCCCCTGACCCGGCGGCTACCGAGTCCGCGGGCGCAGCTCTCGCCGGATCCTTGGAACGGGGCGGCGTGATCGGGCTCGTGGGTGAACTCGGCGCCGGAAAGACCGTCTTCGTCAGGGGCGCGGTGCGGGAATTGGGCGGCGATCCGGATGAAGTTCGGTCCCCCACTTTCACGCTGATGAACGCCTATCAGTGTTCGATGACGGTGCGGCATTTCGACCTGTACCGCCTGCACGAGGGATCGGACCTCGAAGGCATCGGGTTTCAGGATTTCGCCCGTGACGACGGGCTTACACTTGTCGAATGGGCCGACCGTTTCGCCGAGGTTGCCGATGAAGTCGATGTGTGGGTTCATATCGAGTTCATTGACGGTGGAGACGGCAGGAAAATCACTATAAGGAGATCCGGATGGGATTCGTAGCGAACACTTGCAGTTACACGCCCTATCAGGTCGCGGGAGACAAAGGACCGGCAAACAGGGAAGGTCTGCTGAAAGGGCTGACAAGGGGGCGACTGACCCCCATAGATGTGGACCTGGGCCATGACAATTCCACGGGATTCGCGGTGTTCGACGACCCGCTGGACACCGAATTCACTGAGGAGAAGGTCTTTTTCGACCCATTGGTGCTGTTCTGCCTGCGAATCGACAAGCTCACCGTCCCTCCCAGCACCCTGAGGCTGCACGTCAGGAGCCGCGTGAACGCCGTCCTGACAGCGACCGGCCGCGCCCGGATGCCCAGGACGGAGCGCGACGAGATCGCCGAGCAGGTCCGCGGGGAGCTGCTGAGGCGGGCGTTGCCGACCATTTCCGCCTACGAAGTCGTATGGGACACCTCCACGGGCCGCGTGCGTCTGTACAGTTCATCCCAGACCGTCAATGAGGATTTCGCTACCCGCTTCAGGGACGACATCGGGGTCGGCCTGACACCGATGAACACCGTGGGCATACTGGAAACCCACTTCAAGCCGGACGATATGGAAAAAGTCTACCGATTGGTGCCGTCCACTTTCGTGGCGGTGAACCCTGGCGCCGGCCTTCACGAGGGGGATGACCAATGATCGGCATGACCATGGTCGACAAGATGAAGCGGACCCAGTTCCTGGGCCGCGAGTTCCTGACATGGCTTCTGTTCAGGGCGGCCACGGATGAGGGCGTCTTTCGCGATGACGAAGCGGGCGAAGTGCAGGTCCTGTTCGAGCGGGCCATAACCCTGGAAGGCGACAATCCCGCGCGCGAGATGACCACGATCAAGGTGGATGACCCAACCGACTCGGCGGAGGTCATGCTGGCGCTTCGTATTGGTAAAAAGGTCAGCCGCGCAAAGCTGCTTGTCGAGGCCGGCGGCAACGAATACGCGTTGACCCTGGACGCCGCCTCCCTGGCCATGAAATCCATCAAGTTGCCCGAATCCATGGAAATGGACCCCATGGACGTCATGACCGAGCGGGCCGGTTTCGCCGCGGATCTGGAAACCGCGCTGCACAGGCTCTTTCTGGGCTTCATCCGCCTGAGGCGGGACCTTGACGCCTGGTCCATCGAGGTATCCAAGATGGCCCAATGGATAGGACCGTTCGTCCAGACGTAGACGTTGCACACTTCATGCGCATTTCCCTAGAATGAATAGTCCGGGTTTTGAGGAAAGCAGAAAAGATGTCTCCAACCGGAGCGAGTCAAATGAAGCGCAATAGTTTTTTCATCGGTGTTCTGGTCCTGTCACTGACATCCGCCGCTTTGGGGTGCGGGGGCGGCGATATCGGCAACGAGGCCGATCTTGACATCTCGACGGGTCCCGACCAGGACGGCGGCCAAAACGATCCCGGCGCCTTGGCGGATGGGGCGGCGGACACATCCGCTCGTCCTTGCGATGACGGCCTGGACTGCACCGACGATTCATCGCCCTCGCCGGACGCGTGCGATCACGTGTTGCTGCCCGGATTCTGCCTCATTGACGACACATGTTATCCGGAAGGCGCGGAGGACCCTGACAACCAGTGTTATTCGTGCCAGACGGCCATAGCCACGGACACGTTCATGCCCGACGATACCCTTGCATGTGACGATGGAGACGGCTGCACCACGGACGACCGCTGTCAGGATGGTCAGTGCGTGTCCGGCCCAGTTGATTGCGATGACGCCAATCCGTGCACCGCGGATACATGCGTTGAAGGCCAATGTTCCCACGAGGCAATCGCGGCCGATTGCGACGACGGCGACCTGTGCACGATCAATGATGCTTGTGAACAGGGGGTCTGCAAGGGAAGCGCGGTTGACTGCGACGACGGCAATCCATGCACCGACGACCTGTGCGACCCTGACAAGGGCTGCCTGAATCCCCCGGTCACGAGTACCGAACCCGTACCCTGTGAAGACGGCAACCTGTGCACCGTGGGCGACATCTGCGTGAACGGCGCGTGCCAGGCCGGCTCGGACCCGCCCGACTGCGACGACGGCAATCCATGCACCGATGACGGGTGCGTGCCCTCAAAGGGTTGCGTGCCCCTTCCCAATTCCCTGCCGTGCGACGACGGCGACCCCTGCACCGTCGAAGATGTGTGCAAGGGTTCCGTGTGCACCCCCGGGCCAGGCAGTCTGTCGTGCGATGACGGCAACATCTGCACCGATGATGCGTGCGTGCCCGGCGAGGGCTGCGTGCATACGCCCAATGCCCAGCCGTGCGATGACGGCGAGCCCTGCCACCTGGATGATTTCTGCCAGGGCGGCGCATGCGTACCGGGTCCCACGGCGCTTGCATGCGACGACCTCAATGTGTGCACGGATGATTCCTGCATGGAGGGGGTGGGCTGCCAATACGTGGACAATACCGCCCCTTGCACCGATGGTTCGGTTTGTACCGCGAACGACACCTGCGGCGCGGGCAAGTGTACCGGGACTCCGATTTCGTGTGACGACGGCAACGAGTGCACGATTGATTCATGTGACGCCATGACCGGCTGCCTGCACGAGCCGGACATGCTCAAACCCGAGTGCCGACCCCAGATCGTCGTCGACTACCCCCCAAGGGCCGCGACCCTCGACGGAACACGTGACATCACGATAACGGGAAGCGTCACGTCCAAGGCCGGTTTCATCACGCAATTGGTGGTCGATTTCAATGGGACGCCCACGCCCCTGCTGCCGGACCCGGTGGACGGCTCGTTCAGCTTGGCGGTCACGTCCAACCAGGGGATCAACACAATCGTCATTGACGCGCAGGACCAACTGGGCCGGCCCGATCACGTGGTCCAGTCCTACTATTATTCCACTGTCTGGTATCCGGTGGACATCGATCACCCGGAGCAGTCGCAGGTCAAGGACGGCATGATGATCTTCCTGGGGCCCGAGGTGTGGGACGACAACGACACTTCGGACGCCGACGACATCGCCACCATCATGACGTTGTTCGTCAAGAACCTGGACCTTTCGGGAATGATCTCGAACCCTGTTGCCACGGGTAAGGAATATGGATGCAAATACAAGGTCAACCTGGGGACAATAACATTCAACAAAACCGACATGCCGGTGGACCTGGTTCCGGTGGACGGCGGCCTCAGGATCAAGGTGACCATCAAGGACGTTTACGTGCCTTTCAACGCCGATTTTTCGGGAAATCTGGGGCTATGCAACGCCTTTGACACAAACGGCCACGTCACGGTTGACTGGATCACGATTGAATCCACCCTGTTGATCAGCGTGGACGCGAACGGCGAGCCCGTGGTCCAATCCACCGGAGCAAAGGTCACCATGGCGGAACCCAAGGTGTCCGTCAGCAACTTCCTGGTAGACCTGCTCAAGGACTTCTTCCTGGGCGACCTCAAGAGCATGCTGCAAAGCGCGTTCGAGGACCAGCTCGGCGCCACCCTGGAGGATACGGTGGCGAACGCGCTCAAGAGCCTGGCCCTGGATCAGTCCTTCGAGATTCCACCCCTCGTGGGCGGGGGCGATCCCATCGAACTGGCCATAAAAACACGCTTTTCCAGCATAAACTTCACCAGTGCCGGCGGGACCCTGGGATTCTGGGCTACGGTTGTCGTGCCCAAGGGTACGACTCACAATCCGCTGGGGTCAATCGGACGGGCGGCCTGTCTTACCGGTCAGCCGGAACCATTCACCTTTCCCAAAAAACGCCAGTTGGAACTGGGACTGCACGACGACTTCTTCAACCAGATCACCTATGGGATGTACTGGGGAGGCGCCCTTGCCATTCCGCTTACGGCCGAGGACCTCGGTCAGGACCTCAGCCAGTACGGCATCACGGACATGACGCTGGACGTGGACTTCCTGCTGCCGCCCATAATCTCGTCATGTAACCCGGACGATACCTTGTTGATGGAAATCGGCGACATCTCCATCGTCGCGGACATGAAGCTGTTCGGCGCGCCGGTCAAGATGCAGATCTACACCACGATGATCGCGGAGGCCGAAATCGTGGCCGTTGACGGCGAGATCGGCATCGCCCTGAAGGATCCGCGGTTCCTGGACCTCGAAATCGCCAGCATCGAGGGCGGGCTGGCAGGTGCGGAAGAGACCATGGGCACCCTGATGAAGGAAACTTTCATGCCGAAGCTGCTGGAAACATTCACGGGCGGCGCGCTGGGATCCTTCCCGGTGCCCGAGATCGATTTGTCCAGCTTTGATCCGAGCATACCCCCAGGAAGCGTAATAGCCATCAGCCTGGAGGAGGTCCTGCGGATCTTTGGTTACACGGTCCTTTCCGGCAACGTCAAATAGACGATTCGCCTTCCCACGGAGGTATCAGATGAGTTTGTCGCGCCTATTGTTCACCAGCCTTGCGGCGTCGAGCCTGGCTGCTTCAGGTCTGACGGTCGTTTCCTGCGGCAGCGACACGGGGGTGCCGTCAATTGACGTCATAGTCATGCCGGACGGCGGATCGGATCCCGGTGGGGGGCTGGATTCGTTGGGACCGGGAGACCATGGACAGGGCGACGCAAAGGATCCGGGCAAGGACCCTGGAAAAGGCTGTCAGACCGGCAAGCCCTGCGATGACGACCGGGCGTGCACCTCCGATATCTGTGACGAGGACGGCAACTGCAGATACGAACTGAAGGAAGGGTTTTGCCTGGTGTCGGGCGTCTGCCGCCAGAGCGGCGAGGCCGATGAAAACGACGCCTGTCACGTGTGCGATCCGAAAGTTTCGGCCGTATCGTGGAGTCCGGCTGATAATGGTTCTCCATGCGATGCATCGGGGCAATTGGACCAATGCGAGGTCCTGGAAACCGGGTCCACGTGCGTTGACGGCGCATGCGTGCCTGGAGACATCGCGCCCAGGGACTGCGACGACGGCAATCCCTGCACAAAGGACGGATGCGAGCCGGAAAGCGGTTGTCTGAACGTACCCGTCAGTGGGGGTTCCTGCATCCTGGACAACGCATGTGAGGAAGGGACCTGCAACCAGGGTAAGTGCGTAATCCCGGCCGGGGCCGGATGCGACGACGGCAATCCCTGCACCAAGGACGAATGCGATTCGTCAAGCGGGTGTTCGCACACACCGCTGGATGGGGTACCGTGCGACGACGGCGATGCCTGCACATTCGAAACCACGTGTGACCAGGGCGCGTGCGTGGGGGTCGAGGTGAACTGCAACGACGGCAACGTGTGCACCATGGATGGTTGCGATGCCGTGACCGGATGTTTTCACGACCCTGCGGACAACGAGTGCTGCACTGCCGGCCTGTCCATCTGCGACGACGGCAACCCCTGCACCGATGACGGATGCAACCCATCGACACTGGAATGCGAGTACCAGTTCAACGACGCCCTGTGTTCGGACCAGGACCCGTGTACCGTGCAGGACACTTGCGCTGACGGGGCCTGCATGGGAATCCCCATGGACTGCAACGACAACAACCCATGCACGTTGGACTCATGCGAGGGGGGGCAGTGCGTGAATCAGGCGCAGGACGGGATTGACTGCGACGACGGGCTTGATTGCTCCACTGGGGACCACTGCGTGCAGGGCGAGTGCGTGGCGGACACCTCCAATTGCGTGTGCGTACCCGTGTTCTATCCCTCGGTCAGTAAGATGACATCCATGTCGATCGCCGGATCCGGCAATCCGGGCGAGGGCTTGGACCTGGACGGCGACCCCGGAACCTGCGCGCCTTCCAGCGACTGCTCGGAGGGCATCGACAACTCACTCGGCCCCCTCGCCTCCCTCGGCAACGACGCGATAGTCGACAGCATGACCAAGGGGAGCATCATGATCCTCCTGGAACACCGAAAACTAAAGACGGACGGCACGCCGTATCAGATTGCGGTTTACGTGGGCAAGGGATTGGATTCGTCGAATCCCGACTGCGATTACCAAAACGAGACCTGCGCCTACCTGATCGACGCGCAGAGCCTGGATCCGGATTGCCAGCCCGTGGTTTCGCTGGACAACGCAACCATCGTCAACGACGTGCTGACAGCCGGCGGCAAGGGATACACGTTCCCGTTCGACCTGCCGATTCTGGGCGACGTTTCCCTGCACGTGGACCTGTACTACGCAACGATCAAAGCGGACGTGACCATGGAGGGCGGCAAGGTTGCGACCATGACCGGTATCCTGGCCGGCGCCGTTCCCAAAGAGCAGTTGAAGACGGCAATTGAAGCGCTGCCCGACGACACTCAACTTCCCATGCCCAAGGACCAGATCATCCAGTTGCTGGACCTGCTGGTGCAGCCGGACATCGACGGGGACGAGGACGGTGTCAAGGAATCGGCCAGCATCGGCATCCAGTTCACCGCGATCGCGGGCACGATCTCCGGAGTGGAGTAGGTTCGCTATCCACCATCGATCGTACCGTAATTCCCTGCCCTGATCGGAGGGTTGACGCAGTCGAGGCCGTAGTATCGCGATGCGGGTTTGCCCGGATTGTGCCCGAGTAGCGCAGCGCTAGCACGGCTAACGCGAGCAACGCAGGGTGCAAGACGGGTGAAGCAAGCGAGCGAGACGAGGCCGCAGGCAAGGAAACCCGACGATCAGGGTTCAAGGTGCTTTTTCAGCCACTCGACCACAGTGCCGTACCACTGGGCGCGGTTCTTGGGCTTGCTGACGAAATGGCTCTCGTCAGGAAAGTACAGCAACTTCGCCTCGACGTTCAACCGCCTCAGCAACTGGAACATGTTGAGCCCCTGCTCCAAGGGGACCCGGAAGTCGTTCTGCCCGTGAATAACCAGCATCGGGGTGCGGAAGTTTTCGGCATAGTTGACCGGCGACCACCGCTTGTAGGCGTCAGGATTACCCCAGGGGGTCCCGCCCACGTCCCATTCCGGAAACCACAGTTCGTCGGTCGAGCCGTACATCGATGCCACGTTCGATACGCCGGCGTGGCTTATCAGGCACTTGAAGCGGTCCGTATGACCCTCGATCCAGTTGGCCATGTAACCGCCGAACGATCCGCCCATGGCGCAGGCCCTGTCCGCATCCACGCCCTTCAGTTTCTTCGCGTAATCCATTAGAGCCATGATGTCTTCATAGCACCTGCCGCCCCAGTCCTTGCTGACCGCGTTGATGAAATCCTGACCGTAACCGGTGCTGCCGGTCGGATTGGGCATCAGCACGGCAAACCCATGCCCGGCAATGCCAAGCGCGGTCCACCGAGGATGGAAAGCGGCATGCCAGGCGCCCTGTGGTCCGCCGTGGATCATGACTACCAGGGGATATTTCACGCCGGCCTTCGCCAGGGGGGGATGCGCCAGAAACGCATGGACCCTGTGGCGTTTGCCGTCCTCCCCCTTCGCGCCGTCGTACCAGACCTCTTCCACCTTGGGCATGGCGATGTCGGCCAGCGCCGACGCATTGAGGTTGGTCAGCCGGGTCTCTTTGATCCGCATCTTTTGGCCCAGTTCCAAACCGTACACATCAGGCGGATCAACCATTGTCTCGCGGGTGATGTACAGGACCCGTCCGTCCCCGGAAAGGGCCAGGCGACGATCCGTGTAGCGTCCCGACATGCGCATCGGCTTGGCCCCCTTGACCGCGGCGACCCGGTACAACAGGCGGTGTCCCTGCTCCTCCACTGACAGGAACAGCTCCTTGCTGTCCCTGCTCCAGACCATCTCCGTGACCCAGTTGTCCAGGCCCTCTGCGAGGGTCACGCTGGTCCCGCCGGACCTGTCGTACAACCTGAGCCTGACCTTGTCCGACTCGAATCCGGGGATTTCCTGCGACAGATAGGCTATCCATTTGCCGTCGGGCGAATAGACGGGATTGCCGTCATAGGCCGGATTGTCGGTCAGCCTGGTCACCTTGCCGTTCACGACCTCGTAGATGTCGTCGTTTGTGCTGATCGCGGGGTCCTTGACCTTCTTGGCGGTGTACGCAACAGCCTTTCCATCGGGGGAAACTGAGTAGTCCGTCAGTCCACCGAACGGAATCGGCGGCGTGTCGAACGCACCCGAGGCAACGACCTCGACGGCGCCCGATTCGGTATTCAGGGCGAACAGATTGCTGCGTCTGCCGTCGCGCCAGAAGTTCCACTGCCTGTACATAAGGTCGTCATAGACCAGCCCGGACGGGCCGTCCTTCCTGTCGTCCAGACGCTTTCGCGTACATTCCAGGTCGGCCCCGCAATCGGGAAACACCATGGCCGTAAAAAAGATCCTGCCGCCCACCCATCGCAGATTGCCGACATCCACGGGAAGGGCCTTCAACAGGCTGGATTCCCCACCGCCGAGGGACAGCAGCCGGATACCCGTCCCGTCTTCCCGTTCGTCCACGAACGCGACCGAACGACCATCCGGGGACCAGGCATAGGCGCCGGCACCGTGTCCGTTCAGCGTGAGCCGCACCGGCGCCGTCCCGGGCCTTGCCAACCAGAGGTCGCTCTTGAAACTGTCGCCGCCTTCATATCGACGCACCTGAATTATCACACCCTGACCGGCCGGATTGGCCTTGAGGTCCGTGATGATCCGCATGCGCATCACGTCGTCGATGGTGACCGGATGGGGGGCCGCGAAAGTCGCTTGGGATACCAGCAGGACGGCGATCGCCATCCCGAAAGCGTGGATTCTCATGGTTCCTCCTCGAATGGTCCTTCCGGCTCTTTTATACAACAGCAGGGACCTTGTTGTCAGCCGCCCGGTCCTGGGGCCTACGCTTCTACACTTCCTGGCGCACCAGGTCCTCATAGGTTTCGCGCCTGCGGATGAGTTCATGTCGGTCCCCGTCCACCAGCACCTCGGCCGCCCTGGGCCGCTGATTGTAGTTGGAAGACATGGTCATTCCGTAGGCCCCGGCCGAAAAGACGCAGACCAGGTCGTCACGCTCCATCGGCGGCAGGTCGCGGTCCTTCGCCAGAAAATCGCCCGACTCGCAGATGGGGCCGACCACGTCCACGCGACGCGGATCACCCGGGCGATCCAGCACCGGCTCGACCCTGTGTTCCGCCCCGTACAGGGCGGGTCTTATCAGGTCGTTCATACCGGCATCCACGATCACGAATGATCGTTCGGGCGTCTCCTTGACGAACTGGACGGTGGCCAAAAGGACGCCGGCATTGGCCATAATGAATCGGCCCGGCTCCATGATCAGGATAAGATCGAGATCCCTCACAAGGTGGATGATTCCATCGTGGAATTCGTCGGGCGTGAGCGCCCTCTCGTGGCCATACCTGGCCGCCAGACCACCGCCGATATCCAGATGCTTCAGTTCCATCCCCCTGCTTCTCAGGTCGGCTATTATCTCCTTGACCTGGTCCAGGGCAGCCTCATAAGGCCCCGACGTCAGGATCTGCGACCCGATATGGAAGTCCAGCCCCGTCAGTTCTATACCGGGCAGGTCCGCCGCGAGACCGGCCGCATCAGTCACCTGGTCCAGCGGCAATCCGAACTTGTTCTCCTGGCGTCCGGTGGTCAGGTATTCGTGGGTATGCGGATCCACGTCCGGATTGACCCGCAGGGCGCACCCCTGCACCCTGCCGAGCCCCTCGGCGATTCCGGATATAACCTCCAGTTCCTGGAGGTTTTCGATATTGATCGACAGGACGCCCGCGCTTATCGCGGCCTCCAGCTCGGTCGCGGTCTTGCCGACCCCTGAATAGACCACCCGTTCGGGCGGTATCCCGGCCAGTGAAGTCCTATAAAGTTCTCCACCGGAGACGATGTCCGCCCCACCGCCCAGCCCCGCCAGTACGCGCAGGACAGCCAGACTGCCGTTTGCCTTGACCGAATA
>JAADHL010000192.1 GCA_013151875.1 Deltaproteobacteria bacterium | reverse complement strand
AATCGAAACCCTGACGCCGGCGCCCCTGAGCTTCCTGACGCCGGACAGGGCCTGTTCAAAAGACCCGTCCACGCCGGTGTGGGCATCGTGCCCGATTGCGTCGTGTCCGAACAGTTTGACCACGACGTGTCCGACGCCGAGGTTGGCCATGGCGCGCACCGTCCGGTCGTAGTTGAACAGTCTTCCGTTGGTGACCAGCGCGACAACACGCGAGCCGTGCCTCAGGACTGATTTGATCCTGGCGGGCAGATCGGGGGCAAGAAGCGGTTCAAAGCCGCACAGGATGATGTCACGGTGGTCCGGGGCTTCGTTCAGGGACACGGCGCCGACGACCCGCGGATCCGTCAGGCATTCCCGACACGCATTGTTGCAGGGCCTCGTCCCTTTCCCCCATCGTGGATCTTTATCCCAGGGCAGGGTTGTCAGCACTGGTGCAGGGATGGAATCCTCCATGTGATGATGCCCGCAGACCGTCGCGGCCGTCGCCTAGGTTCCTCCGCTCTCAATAATAGCCGCCAGCATCTCGATGGCGTGGCAGACTTGCTCCTCGGCCATGCCGGAATCCGGTATATACCAGATATCGAAGGGACCCGCGCGCATGAAGGCGGGCGCGTCCTGGGTGCGCGGCCTCAAAAACGCCTCGGCCCCGTTGCCTGAGCCGTCCGTCAAGTCGATCTGCACGCGATCGTTGTATACGCGCGTGATCCGCGCCTCGATTGAACCCAACCGCAGACCGTTCGACAGGACGTCCGCGCCCAGGGCGTCCTCCAGAATCCCCTTCAGTTTTTTCCTGGCGTCGCCACGGCCCTTGTCCCCTGGGACGCTGGGTTCAGGGGGCAAGGGGTCACCGTATCGTTCATGCGCCGTTTGGAACGCCTGCATGGGAACGCTGTAATTGTACGGATAGCGCGAGAATCTGGGATTCGCGGTGGTGAAATCGGAACCGCCAGATTTGCGCGGAGATTGAGTCACGAAGTACGCGGCGCAATCCACGAGGTCGTCGGCCGTGAACGAATCCGATTTCAGGAGGAATGGAACGCCGTCCTCGTTGAAATTCAGGCCGTATTTATCGCGATTGATGGAGTAATCGGAACCGGGCAGGGCCATCAGCAGGAACATGTGCACGTGAACATCCAGTGACGCAAGATAGTCCACGGTCCGCCTGAACCCGTCCGGGTCGTCGCCCGGCAGGCCCAGGATGATGTCAACGACCACGCGACCGATGGACCTCAGGCGCTCGACGGCCGTTTCGAAGCTGCGACGGTCAAACCAGCGGCCGGCGATCTTCAATGCCTTTGGGTTGATCGACTGGAGCCCTACATCGCTGGAATCCAGCCGGCACCTGCGCAGCAGTTCGAATCTTTCATCGTCGATGGCCCGGTAGTCAAGCAGTGCGCTGGTCATGAGCGAGTCGCCCTCGTCCATGCGATCCAGGGCCGACGCAATCCGTCGCAGGTCCGCCGGGCGACGGTTTATGGCCGAATCGACGAACCATACCTCCGAGGCCCCCCGTTTCGCGGCCCACTTCATGTCCGCTGCCAGATGGTCCACTGTCATCGGTTTAGAGAACCCTCCGCCCCAGTTGCAGTAGCGACAGTTCTGGTTGCAGCCCCGCCTTATTCCGACGCGTATGCTGAATCTGGCGTCCACGAAACCCGACAGGTAAGGCGACGGGAATGAGTTGGGGTCAACCCGAACCGGTTCGGTTTCGACGATGCCGTTGTCAGCCCGGACCACTGTTCCCGGGATACCGGACAGACCTCGTGTGTCCGCGCCTTCCGTTCGGCGGCGAACGACCTCCGCGAAAGCGACCTCCCCGTCGCCCTGAATGACCACATCGATTACGGGATTGGCCGCCGCGAACGACCTGCCCTCGGACGAAACCCATGGACCGCCGCCCACTATCAATATGCTTGGGTCTTCACGGCGCAGTATCCCGGCCACCCTGCGGGCGACATGCTGGTTCCATGCGAACAGACCCAGCCCCACTACTTCCGGCCGGGTTTTCAGGATGGCGCCGGCGATCTGTTCGGGTGTGTGTATCGCGTAGTCCAGGTCGTTCAGATAGCTGAGGTCCAGGTCCTTCCCGCGTCGGGCAAAGTCAGCCGCCAGCGCGGAAGCGACGTAGGCCGTCCCCAGGCTGTATCGTTCTTCGATGGTGGGGTCCGGCATGGGCACCAGAGCCACCCTGGTCGTGTTTGATTTCACTGAAGGGCCCGTTTCACGTTCGACCTTTTTGCATGCGGGGCAATCGACCCGCGCGCAGTAGGATAGCAAATTGCGCGGGGCTTAACGCTATGGACTATAGACGTTGGACCATGGACAATAACACCTGTCCCTTCGGGTCGCGGCCTTGGCTGACTTGAACGAAAACGCGGAATCCGGATCGAGGGTTGCCGCGCGTCTTGAACGACTGCGCGAACTCGAACTCCCCGGCGAGGTGTTTACGGGCGACGTGGCGCGCAGGCTGGAAGAGGCGGTGTCAAGGGGCGACATCCTCGAGTGGTGGCGTTCCCTTCTGGATGGCCGCAGGGACGGGCGGTCGCCCAAGACCCTGTTTTTTTATCTGCATGTGCCGTTTTGTAGGTCCAGGTGCCGATATTGCCAGTTCGATTCCATCGTGGCCGCCGACGGGTTCGCGATCACCCGCTACATCGGTGATGTCCAGGCGGAAGCAAGGCGTTTTTCCAGGGCTCTGGGCAGGGTCGGGGTGACATCTGTGAGCATCGGTGGGGGCACGCCCAGCCTGCTGGACCCGAACCAGATCGACCGCCTTGCCGGCGTACTGTTCGACGGATTTCTCGACCTGCCCGCCGGGGCTTGGTTTTCAGTGGAAATGAATCCTGACACGACCACGCCGGCCAAGGTCGCCGCGTTCATCCGCGCCGGCGCTGATCGGTTTTCCCTTGGGGTGCAGTCCCTGTCGCGACTCGCGCTGAAAAGGGCGGGACGCGCCTATCCGGGTTTTTCCTCACTGAGGTCGGCCGTGGACGCCGTCAGGTCCCAGTCTGCCGGGGCCCGCGCCGCGGTTGCCCTGAACCTCGATTTTCTGGCGCCTTTGTCGGGCGAAACGCCGGAATCACTTGCGGATGGACTAGGCCGCGCCCTCGAGCTGGAGCCCGATTCCGTCACGCTGTATCGCTACCAGCCAGTACAGCAACAGGGAAGGTTGGTCGAGCCCGGCCCGATGCCCTTTGAGGAGGCGAGCAGGGCCCTGATCAAAGCGGGCATGCCGGCGGGGTATCCCGTGTTCGTGGAGACGCGTACCTCCACCATCCTGATGCGGGAAACGCCCGACAGTTTACGGCCCAGGTACGATCAGCATCCAGATTTTCCGGCGTCGGTAATGGCATTCGGCCCTTTCGCGGAATCCCACGTGTACGGCCGTGGAATCTATCGGACCGAATTCGGCCGCGACGGCGGACTGGTCCATGTGGGGACCAGGGTGGACGATGGATATGAGTGCCGCAGTCACGCGGCGAGGCTGGTGGCCGGTATGCGGCCGATCGACACTGGGGAATTCGAGCGGCGTTTCGGCGTGGAATTCCGGGCCCGGTTCGCCCCCGAACTCGAATTGATGAGGGAACTCGGCAAGGTCGATGTCAAGGGGGAGATGATCGTCCCGGTCTTCGGCGATCGGGCGGAAGCCGGCCTTTTCGCGGGCCTGATGTTCGACGACGCGATACTGGAACGCATCGCGCGGCTGTACGCCGGGGACTGATCAATGCGACGCCTTTTGACCATAGAAACCGGACTGGCCTGCAACAATCACTGCGAATTCTGCCCACAGCGCGTCATCCGCGGGACCGGCGGGGGGTGGGTCGAGTTGGAAACCGACGAACTCAAGAGCAGGCTGAACGACGCGCGCCGGCAGGGATTCGATCAGGTGGCCTTCAGCGGGGGCGAGCCGTCCATAAGGAAAGACCTGGTGGAGCTGGTGGGGCACGCCAGGTCCATAGGGTTCGAAAAGGTGTCAATCACGACCAACGGCAGGATGTTCGCGTACAGGGACCTGGCCGACAGAGTCGTCAGGGCCGGCCTGACCGGGGTGAGCGTGTCGATACATGGGCCCAACGCGGCCATCCACGATGCCCTTACCGGGACTCCCGGCTCTTTCCGGCAGGCCTTGCGCGGCCTGGCGAATCTACGCGCGGCCTCGGTTCGGATTAGCCGAGGTCTGGAAATCAGCACCGTCACGCTGGTGGTCCCGGCGAATATTGCCCATCTTCGCCAGGTTCTGGAGCTGGGCGGCAGTCTGGGAGCGGGCCTCCATATCGTGCAGCCGTTCATCCTGTCACGCGAAAATCTGGACAGGGCTGGCGAATTCCTGCTGCCGGAAAAAGCGATAGTGGATGCGATCGAGGATGCCCTGGAAGGGGGATTGCCGCACGGAGGCAGGGTCAAGCCGTACAACATCCCGCCGTGTCTGCTGGATCACCTGGGCGACGTGATCGAAAAACAGACTTATTCACTTGATACTTTCCGGGAGTTCGAGTCGGGAGTGGGGAGCAGGGAAGGGCGCAGGCCAGGGGGGCAGTTCTACCGCACCAGTGAGTGCGACGACTGCCGGCGCCACTGCCCAGGTTTTCGGATCGAGCACCTCCCGGAAGAGGACGCTGCCGGAATGATCCTGGACGCCGTCGGCGCCACGATCCGGTCGTCATCCCGATCGTCGTCTTGCGGCGAAATCACCCTTGGCTCCCTGGACCTCCTGACCGGCGTCGGGCTCAGGAAGGTCCTGTCCGGCGCGCGTCGCATGGGCGTCGGCAGGGTACGGGTGATCTGGGGGGGATACGGTCGAACGGACACGAGGGGACTGTTGCAGGCGTGTCGCGAAAATGATGTGGATGAGGTGTGTCTGCTCGCCTGTCCCGAGATGGTCAGGCCGGGGGACCGAAAGGCCATGATGCCCGGAAACCTGGACAGGATCAGTAGCGACCTTGCCCTGTTCGAGCCCGGCCGGGCGCCGGTCCCGTCTCTGCTGGTGGCGATCAACATGCTTTTCGACCGCGTTTTCGCCATTGACATGGAAGAATACATGGCCCTGGTCTCCAGGGTCGGGGACGCCGGCGGCCGGGACGCCTTCATTACCGCGCCGGAGGTGATCTCGAATCAACTACCCAGGCACGATCAGCATTTTGTGGACAGGGTGGTGACGGCTGCGCCGGAACTTGCGGCGTCTGTTCATGGATCTGGATTGTCGGCCCGTCTGGTCCGCGTCGTCGAGCAGGGCGAATTTCTTGCTTCGAACTGGCTGGAAACCAGGCTCCAGTCGGTCCTGGAGGTCGTGGACTGGAGCAACTCATATGTGCGCCATCCGTTTGCGGGTCCTGAATACGGTTGGGTGATGTGGTCCAGCCCTGGTTGGCTTTTCAACCATCCAGACCCCTGATGTCATTCAATCCACGGTGGCCGGGGCCGTTGTATCGCACCGGTACATGAATTCGCGGCCCCGGACCTGCTTGGATGGAAAAAAATGTTGTCCAAGGCCTGCCGCTTTCGTTTCAAACGGGGGCGTTGAGCGGTGTTACGTCCAGGACGGCGCGGGCGGAGGCCGTGCCCGCTTCGGTCATTGTGGCTTCGATTCTGGTCGCCCCCGAGGATCGGACGGCATCCATTCTGGTGATGCGTAGGGCAACCAGCCCAGCCAGCGCCTCGGTCGATGTGTTGCCTATGTCCAGCACGGCGCAGTCGTTCGAGGGCAGGGTGAGGGTTTCGTCGGGCAGGACCATGTCGATCAGGCTGCCTTTCCGTTCCAACCGGCCGATCACGGGCCTTCCAGGGACCAGGATCCTGTGATCCATGTCCGCGGTGGACTCCGTTCCCCAACGGGCAAGCGCTTCTTCAATGCCGTCGGCCTTTCCAGCCGGGACGCTGGCGGACAGGTTCAGGGAATAATCATGTCCGTGAATCGGCTCCCGACCGCCCGGCGGGACCAGCAGGAAGTGCGCGCAGGACAGGAGGGTGCCGCGGGCGTTTCCAACGGTTACCGCGGATGAGGGCCCGGTGGCGGATCCCTCGTTTCCGGGTCTGTAGGTGCATCTGGATGATGGACTCTCGTGCACGGTCAGCGCGCTCAGTCCCGAGATGCCGGGAGCAAGCCTTTCGAACAGATAGCGCGCCAGGTTTTCCGAGGTCGGAACACCCAGACCGGGGATATCGTTCAGTACGCGGTGGTCCAGCTCCGCGATGACCTTGCGTCCGATACGGTCCAGGTCGCCGAAGTCCATGACCCAGCCCATCGCAGGGTCCAGCTCCCCGGCAACCGACACCTCCACGCGGAACAGGTGACCGTGCAGGCGAAAACACTTGTGGTCGGGACCTACCGGGGGCAGGTGGTGGGCCGCCTCGAAGGTGAATATCTTGGTGATTTCGGACTTCACTGCCCGTTCCTCAATGGACGCGCACATCTTCCACATTGGGCGATAAAAGTCAAAGCGTCCAGGGCCGCTTTCATCACCTTTTCAGCTGGACCACCGTTTCCATGTGATAGGTCTGTGGAAACATGTCGATCAAGGCCATACGCTCGACAGACCAACCTGAGTCCGTGAGCAGCGCGAGGTCCCTGGCGAGGGACGCGGGTTCGCACGAGCAGACGACCATGCGCTCGGGGCCCAGTTCGTTGAGGCCGTCGGTCAGGCCCTTGAGTCCGGGTCTGGGGGGATCGGCAACCACCAGGTCGAATTTCCCGCCATCGCGTATCGTGTTTTTTATGACCCTTGCGGACGTATCCTTGATGAGTCGCGCGTCCGGGACGTCGGCCAGGCGCAGGTTGCGGCCGGCCGCGATGAATGAACGCCGGTCGGATTCAACGGTCGTGAGCCTTGCCCCGGACATGGCCAGCGGCACCGACAGGTTTCCCGCGCCCGAAAACAGTTCGAGGACCCTTTCACCCTCCGAAGGGGCCGCGTATTCGAGGACCTTGCAGACAAGGCCCGCGTTCAGGGCTTCATTGGCCTGGGAAAAACACCGGGCATCGGCATGAATCGTCACCTCCGCCCCTGAATGATCTGTGGTCACGTGAGCGAGCAGGCAGTCGCCCCGTTTCGTCCACCTGAAACCACGCTTGCCGCGGACCCCGATCAGGCAACCGTCGATGCCGTCCAGTCCGACAAGGAGGTCGGCCATGCGCCGCATTCCGCCGTCCTGGCCCTTGGCAACGGCTACGATTGAGCGGTCGGCGCCCATCACCAGTTCCAAAGACCAGTGCCCACGGGGAGCGGCCTGCTTTACCACGCCTCGAATAGGCGCCAGCAGTTCCGAAATTTCGGATGCGGCCAGGGGGCATTGCTCCACCTCGACGATTCTGCGGCTGGCCCTGGCAAAGAAGCCCAGGCGTTCGCCGTCCGCGTGGAACTCGGTCCTGTATCTCCATGACCATGGCCGGGAACCGATGATTTCCGGGTCCGGGAACTCCCTTACGCCGGCTCGTGACAGTGTTTCGCGCAGCACATCCGTTTTTAGTCTCAGCTGGGGTTCGTAATCGGTGTGCTGAAGATGGCACCCGCCGCAATCCCCAAAGGCCGGACACGCCGCTTGTATCCTGCCGGGACCATCTTCCAGGACCTCATCGACCGACCCTTCGATGTGACCGCCGCGGTCGCGGATCATTCGAGCCTGCACTACGTCACCCGGCAGCGTCAGGGGGACCATCCAGACCTTACCCTCGGATCTGCCGAGGCCGTATCCTCTGTGAACCAGCTTTTCGATGCGGATTTTTTGGGTGTTCATGGCCCTCCTTCGCGGGGATTATACAGGTCGCGGGTCCTGCCGTCTGTGCTAGACTGAAGTTGTCCGGATTCCCGTTGGGGCGGGAGGTGGTGCGGATGCCTATATACGAGTTTTACTGCGCTTCCTGCGGCGACAACTTCGAGGAACTTGTGACCATGGGAACTGTGGCCGTTCCATGTCCGGCATGTGGGGGGATGGACGTCAATCGCCGCGTGTCCGCGTGCGGTTTTACCGTGAAGGGCGGCAACGGCGGTCGTTCGTCATCGGCATCCTCTTCGTGTTCAGGCTGCTCCTCTGCTTCGTGCGCGGGGTGCGGTTCGGCGCGTCAACGGTAGACGTCATGCCGACCGTACTTCCAACCGCTTTGTTACGTAAATTCAGATCAGTGACGGATGTTTCGGTCAGACGCGAGCTGGTGGCCCGCACGCTGCGCGACCTGGAAGAGTCGTCCATTTCACGTTTTCTGGTATACCTGCTGGACCACCTGGACGTTGAAGGCGTAAGGCCTTTGTACCTTGACGCAATCCTTGCCCTGTTGCCCCAGGGATCCCTGACGCCGGAATCCAGGCAGGGCCTTTGTCTTCGGCTCATGGAGAGTCGGTATGCTCCGGTGTTTTCGTTTCTGTGCGATGCAGCGGAACCGACGCCCCGCACGGCTTCCAGGGATC
>JAADHL010000003.1 GCA_013151875.1 Deltaproteobacteria bacterium | reverse complement strand
CACCGTGGGGCTGGCCTTGTTTCTGGCGACCTTGTGGGTCGTTGGGGTTGATTTCTTTCCGGACGACAGGACCGGGACCGACTGGCTGGTGGTGCTGTCCAGCGGAGTCGTGGGAATCGGACTGGCCGACACGATTCTGTTCGCGGCCTTGAATCGCATAGGGGCCGGGCGTTTTTCCATCGTGGAGTGCGTGTACAGCCCGTTCGTGGTTCTGTGCTCGTTCATTTATCTCAGCGAGCCGATGACCCCGATCCTCTTTCTGTCCATGGGGCTGATGGTGGCCGCAATCATCATCGGCGTCTGGAAGTCCGGCGCCGTCGGTGGCTCGAGCGGCGTGAGTCAGCACCGCGCTGGAGTCATTTTGGGCGTGATCGCAATCTTTCTGACCGCTGCCTCGGTCGTGTTCGTGAAGCCCCTGCTGGACCGCGCGGACGTGTGGTGGGTGTCGACGATGAGGCTGGCCGGCGGGGTCGTGGTCCTTCTGGTCTATACCGCGTTTTCCAGTCAGCGTCGGGATGTGCTGGCTTCCCTGAGCCGGGCTTCGACCTGGAGACTGGCCCTGCCGGCGGCGCTTGTCGGGACCTATCTGGGTTACCTGTTCTGGAACATGGGCATGAAGTACACCTACACCACCGTTGCAAGCGTCCTGAATCAGTCCTCGAATATCCTTATACTGTTGCTTTCCTGGTTGGTGCTGAAAGAAAAACTGGGATTCAGGCAGTGGTTGGCCGTTGCCATGGGCATAGGCGGCGCGGTGTTGATCATCCTGTGACTTGGATACCGAGGTCTTTAACCAATCTTGCGGGAGACATTGTAATTGGTGGGGGTGATGGGCGGACCGCCTGTCAGTGTGGTGCTTCCGGTCAGGGACGGTGAGGCCCATCTGGGTGAGTGCATTGAGAGTATCCTCGCTCAGACCCTTGATTCCTGGGAACTGGTTGTCGTGGATGACGGTTCCACGGATCGGACCCCTGCAATCCTGGCCGGTTACTCGGCCCGTGATCGCCGGATACGCGTGCTGACCCGTCCGCCGCAGGGCGTGGCCGTTGCATCCAACGAGGGATTCGAGGCGGCCCTGGCGCCCCTGGTTGCCCGCATGGACGCGGACGATGTCGCGCTGCCCCGTCGCCTGGAGTCCCAGGTTGAATGGATGAGGGACCACCCGGAACTGGCAGCGGCGGGGTGTCGTGTCGAATGTTTTCCGTTGGAGGGCAAGACCGATGGAATGCACCTCTACGAATCGTGGCTGAACGGGCTTGTGGACCCCCGGAGGATCGCGCTGGAGATGTTTGTGGAATCCCCCCTGCCGAATCCCGGGATCACTTTCAGAAAGGACGTATTCCTGAAGTTCGGAGGTTATCGGGACGGCGCCTTCCCAGAAGATTACGACCTGCTTTTGAGGATGCACCGCGCCGGGTATAAGCTGGGCAAGGTCTCAGATGTCCTGCTTCGATGGAGGGACGGCGCTGATCGCCTGACCCGCAAAGACCCGCGTTACTCGCGCAACGCGTTCAGGAGGCTCAAGGCCCATCACATGGCGCGCTCGTTCGCGGCCGGGGGCGAGGTCCAGATCTGGGGCGCGGGCAGGGAAGGGCGATTGTGGCGCGTGGCGCTCGCAAGGGAAGGGGTCCGGGTTGCGCGCTTTTTTGATGTCGACGAGGCCAAGATAGGCCGGGTTCTGGGGGGCGGCGCCAGGGTGTTTCACTGGAGCGCACTGCCGGAATTTCGTGGGTTGCCCCTGATTTGCGCGGTGGCCGTGTGGGGCGCCCGGGCTCAGATCCGCGAGTCTTTGGACAACCTGGATTTCATCGAGGGCGAGGATTACCTGTTCGTGTCATGATTGGGGTCTGACCCCAGTTTTTCCTCCTTTTTTCCAGGGGGCGGAACCCTCGGCGGTTTGGAGGTGAACCATGATTGTCAAGTACCCTGTGTTCGTGTTGGCGGCCGTGCTGGCGTTTTCAACGGCGGCTGCCAGAGAGAGAAAGGAGAGAAGGATGTATCTGGACGATAATGTGGTTTCTTTGACCATCGACGCATTGGTAAAAGCCCACCCCAAGGTGGAGGCCCGGATCCGGCGCGGTGTGCAACAGGTCGCCATGTTCTGGCGCGAAAAAGACGGCACGGCTGACGAATTCGCGGCCTTTTGCCAAAAGCAGTTCATGGCCGATCCAGGGGAGCTTTCGCAAACGCTGGACCGCTTTGATCGGGCGATGGAGGCCATAGGCGGCCACCAGGTCGCCATGACCCGGACCTTGCGCGAACCTATCGATCTGGACATGGGAAAGAACCTGCCCGTGGACCTTCCGCTCGCGTCCTTGAACCCGTTCGACCACCTGTCCGAGGATTTTTTTGCGACAAAGGTCGCTTTCGCGGCCCTGCTGAATTTTCCCCTGCTCAAGGCGGACGAGATCGAGGCGATGAAAAAGCAACCCACTCGTGAACAGTGGGCCGGCATACGCCTAGCCCAGACGTTCGACATGAGAGTGCCTGGCGACGTGACTCGGAAGCGGACGCGCGTCGAGATGGAGGCCAACCACTACATCGACGGCTACAACATCTTTTTGTCCGGGTTGACGACCTCTTCCGGCGAGCATCCGTTTCCAGGCGGACCCAAGCTGATCAGCCACTGGGGGCTGCGCGATCACCTCAAGGCCATGTACGCCGAACCCGGCGCCAACCTCGACCGGCAGCGGCTCATTCAGCAGGTGATGTATCGCATCATCAGGCAGGAGATCCCTGCCGCGGTCATCGACAACCCCGAATTGGACTGGGACCCGGTGACCAACGTCGTGTCCCCCAAGGACGGCAGTCCCGCGCCCGAGCTACAGACCAGGGAACCGGATGCGCGTTACCGTCAGATCCTGGATATCTTTCATGTCGAGCAAGAGGTGGACGGGTTTTCACCCCAGTATCCAACCTACATAGAACGGCGCTTCGACCGCGAACGCGAGATGTCCGAAAAGACCGTGGCAACGTTGTTGAAGGCAATCCTGGACGACCCGGTGGCAGGGGACGTGGCCGGCTTGATCAAGAGACGGCTCGGTCGCGACCTGGAGCCTTTCGACATCTGGTACGACGGGTTCAAGGCGCGCGAAAGTTTTACCGAGGCAGAACTGAACAAGAAGGTGCGGGCCAGATATCCCGACCTGGCCGCGTTCGAAAAGGACCTGCCCGGCGTGCTGGGTCGTCTGGGATTCGACAGCGACACAGCCGCCTTCCTGTCCGAAAGGATCGAGGTGGATCCCGCCAGTGGCGCCGGCCACGCCATGGGGGCCGCCATGAGGACCGACAAGGCTCACCTCAGGACGCGCGTGCCCAGGGGCGGCATGGATTACAAAGGTTACAACATCGCCCTGCACGAACTGGGGCACACGGTCGAGCAGACATTCAGCCTTTACCGCGTGGATCGGGTCCTCATGCAGGGGGTGCCCAACACGGCCTTCACCGAGGCAATGGCCTTCCTGTTCCAGAGGCGGGACCTGGACGTGCTGGGACTCGGCGGACACGACCCCGCCGCCTTGGCGGAATGGAAGCTTGACATCTATTGGTCCGCGCGTGAGATAGCCGGGGTCGCGCTGGTGGACATGGCAATGTGGCGCTGGATGTACGACCATCCGGACGCCACGCCGGCGGCTTTGCGGGAGGCTGTGGTCAAGATCGCCACCGACACCTGGAACAGGTACTATGCACCGTATTTCGGGGTTAAGGACTCACCACTGCTGGCGGTCTACAGCCATATGATCGCGTATGCTTTGTACCTGCCCGACTACCCGATTGGCTACCTTATACAGTTCCAGATGGAAAAACAGATGAAGGGCAAAAGCCTGGCCAAGGAGATGGAACGTATGTGCGTTCAGGGGCGGCTTACCCCCGGATTCTGGATGCAAGGCGCGGTTGGCGGCCCCCTGTCCGCAACGCCGCTGCTGGACGCGGCCCGCGACGCCGTAGCGTATCTGAACGACGGATGCTGAGTGGGACACAGACAGCGGGGTTTGTCGGGACAGGATTCGGAGTCATTAGGACAGGTCTTGTCCCGTGATTAATCTGTACGCTTCCCGGTACTTTGAGGACGTGTTTTCCACCACCTCGTCGGGAAGGGTGGGGATTGGGGGCTCCCTGTCCCAGTTGATTGACAGCAGGTAATCGCGCACATACTGCTTGTCGAACGATGGCTGGGCCTTTCCGGGCTCGTACCTGTCCGCTGGCCAGAAACGGCTGGAATCCGGGGTCAGCGCCTCGTCGCACAGGGTCAGGCGTCCGTCCAGCATCCCGAATTCGAATTTGGTGTCAGCTATGATGATGCCCCTTTCCAGGGCGTAGCCGGCCGCGAAGCGGTACAAGGCCAGAGATGTGTCCCTGATACCGACAGCCACGGCCTCGCCCACCATGCCCGCGGCCTGCTCGAAAGAGATGTTTTCGTCGTGTCCCAAATCGGCCTTGGTCGAGGGTGTGAAGATAGGTTCAGGGAGGCGGTCGCTCTCGACCAGGCCACCCGGCAGTTCGATCCCGCAGACGGCGCCGGTCCGGCGGTAATCCTTCCATCCGGAACCGGACAGGTACCCGCGTACTATGCACTCAACCGGGAGCATGTCCGCCTTATGGGCTATCGTGAAACGGCCCGCGAGCTCGGCTGCGTTCTCTTTCAGGGCCTCGGGCAGGTCGGCCGTATCAATGGATTTCAGGTGGTTGGGCACGATGTGGGCGGTCCTGTCGAACCAGAAAGCAGAGATCAGATTCAGGACGCGGCCCTTGTCGGGGATGCCGTTTGGCAACACATGGTCGAATGCCGACAATCGATCCGTGACCACGATCAGGACGTCGTCTCCAAGGTCGTACATGTCCCGAACCTTGCCCCTTGAAATCAGTGGCAGCCCTTCGTATTCGGTCTGCTTTAGTACCTCCTGCATTGTCACTCCCATCGAAAGAAAGACCGATGGTATCGCATGAAGGGGGCGAGCGAAAGAATTGAACTTGTACTCAAGGCGGGATAACTTGTTCGGGCCATGAGTGACGACAGGGTTGAACAACGCAGGGACTGGCTTCAGAAAAACCAGGGACGCAGCCGGATCAGCCGGACCCTGGGATTCAGACTGCATTACGACGAAGAGGGCAGGGCCGTTATGGATTTGCCCTACAACCCGGTCAGCACCAACGGCGTGAATGCAATCCACGGAGGCATTATCGGTACTCTGATCGACGCGGCCGGGTGGTACGCCGCGGCCCAGCACTTCGAAACATGGGTGGGTACGATTGAGTTCAAGGTTCACCTGCTTGAGGGGGTGGTCGAGTCCGATCTGAAAGCAGTGGCCTCCGTGGTACGGGTGGGTAGGAATCTTGCCTCGACACGGGTCGATGTCTTTGCGCACGATGGGAGGCGC
Source organism: Deltaproteobacteria bacterium (assembly GCA_013151875.1). Lineage (GTDB taxonomy): Bacteria > Myxococcota_A > UBA9042 > DTJE01 > DTJE01 > JADDHL01. Next base: position 3,031 of record JAADHL010000003.1, on the reverse strand, counting down.
GTGGCAGTGGGCTCGACGACCTGCGCTGTAACATCCCGTCCGTACAAAGGCCTGCCCCCGGGGGAGGACTGACTGATGCCCGCCGACGTGGATCACCGGATGCTTCAGGCCCGTCGCGAGGAACTGACGCGCCTGTTTAACGATCGAGCGCCCATCGGCCGCGCTTTCGGTATGACACTGAGCTATTTCGAAGATGGCTCCGCCTGCTTGGATCAGCCCTACAATCCCGACCTTGATCATGCCCTTGGCGGGATTCACGGAGGCGTCATCGCCACTTTGCTGGATAACGCGGGGTGGTTTGCCGCTGCCCCATTCTACGCCAACTGGATCGCCACGGTAGAGTTGCAGGTCCGTCTGCACGAACCGGTCAGCCGTTGCCGCCTGGTAGCTCGCGGCCGCCTGGTCAGGGCCGGATCGAGGATCAGCGTGGCCGAGATGGAGGTCCGCACAGCCGAAGACCTCCTGGTGGCAAGCGGAACGGGAACATTCACCGACACTTCGGTTTCCAGAAAAACCGGCTGAACTGTCGGTCTGCTAGAATCAACTCAACAGGGAGGCGCCTGCATGAGCTTCATAGCACCGGAAGTGAATCGGAAACAGGCTGCGATCACGGCCGAGCTGTGCCATGACAGAGGCATCATTGTTCCGACCTTTGCGCAGCAAAGGGACCCGTCGCTTATTCCCGCCGACATCAGGGAAAGGCTGAAGGGGATTGGATTGTGGGACCTGCATCCCTTGAATCTCTTTCGCATAACGTGGAAAAACGACCTTGCAACGGGCGGATTCGGCGAGGTCAACTGTATCGAGATCCCTCCTTCGCTTTCCGGGGTGCGCGCCCGGATTATCGGCCTTGTCGGCAAGTTTTTTCCAACCGGCGCCCACAAGGTCGGCGCTACTTTCGGTTGTCTGGTTCCGAGGCTGGTGACCGGCGGATTCGATCCCGTAGGCCAGAAGGCAGTGTGGCCTTCCACCGGCAACTATTGCCGTGGGGGGGCCTTTGATGCCGCGCTGCTGGGGTGCGAATCAGTGGCCATCCTGCCGGAAGAAATGAGTCAGGAACGATTCGAATGGCTCAAGGGGATTGGTTCCGAGGTTATCGCCACGCCAGGGTGCGAGTCCAACGTCAAGGAAATCTACGACAAGTGCCACGAATTGCAGTCCCAGCGCGGCGATCAAGTTGTCGTGCTGAACCAGTTCGACGAGTTCGGCAATGGCATGTGGCACTACGACGTTACCGGGGCCGCCATACTGGAGGTGTTCGCGGATGCCGCGGGTTCGGCGGACAGGCTGGCCGGATTCGTGTCGTCAACTGGGTCCGCAGGGACCATTGCCGCCGGTGATCGGCTCAAGGAAGAGCACCCGGAGGCCAGGGTGATCGCGGGTGAGGCGCTTCAGTGTCCGACGCTTCTGATGAACGGGTTCGGCGGCCATCGGATCGAGGGAATCGGCGACAAGCACGTCCCGTGGATTCACAATGTTCGCAATACCGATGTGGTCGTGGCGGTGGACGATGCCGATGCAATGGCCCTGATGCGGCTTTTCAACGAGGACGCGGGCCGGGAATTTCTGCGAGGTCGGGGCGTTCCGTCGAATCTTGTGGACAAACTCGATCTGCTGGGCATTTCCGGGATGGGCAACCTGGCGGCCGCGATCAAAGCGGCGCAATGGTTTGAATTGAACGAAAACGACATACTTTTCACGGTATTCACCGATTCGATGGAACTGTACGGTTCCAGACTCGAGGCCGCCCGGCGGGAAATGGGGCCGTACACGCCGACGAATGCGGAGGTGGACTTCAACGTCCATCTGAGGGGTCTGAAGACGGACTCCATGTTGGAACTGGACCATTGGAGCAGGCGGAGGATCCACAACCTGAAGTACTACACGTGGGTGGAGCAACAGGGAAAGGACGTGGAAGAGTTGAATGAACAGTGGTACGGCTTCAGAAGCTACTGGCCGGCGCGCTGGCGCATGTCGGACACATATGACCGACTGATCGATTCCTTCAATGCCATGTCCGGCGCTTCCGGGGTGCAGTGATGATTGCCGAATCGTCAGTACGACGTTGCATCAGACAACTGATGATGCTGTGCGTTTCGTGCACGCTGACGTTTGCGTCCGTTGCTTCATGCGCCCAGATGATTCACTGGCGGCTACTGGAGCCTGGGCTGGAGTTCGCCGAGGTGGAAACCCCAGTCATCCGTGGCATACCGGCCGGCACCCTGTCGGTCATTCGCGTTGATCCGTCTCTGTACGAACTGAGCGTGCTTTCAGCGTCGTTGCTGGGTCGGAAAAAGAACCTTACGGCGGATCGCTGGGCGCGCGAGTACGGGATGAACGTGATCGTGAACGCCGGTATGTATCAGCGGGACCATGCGACCAGCGTGGGTCATCTCCGTGTCGGCGATCGGATGAACAACCGGCATCGCCACAAGAAGCACAAGGCCCTGCTGGTGTCCGGCCCAAGGAAAAAGGGTTTGCCGTCCGTGGCCCTGCTGGACGCCGAGTGTGAAGACGCCTGGAAAACGGCCGATGACTACAACGTCGTGCTTCAGGGCATCCGCATGATCAGTTGCAAGGGAAAGAATGTGTGGAAGCCCGGGGGCAGGTCCTACCGGCAGGTGGCGATTGGCATGGACGCCAGGGGAAGGGTGTTGTTCGTGTACCGGGCCACACCCTGCACCAGTCATCAGTTCGCGCGGCAGGCGTTGGGCTCCGGTCTGGGGCTGAAGCGTCTGATGTACCTGGAGGGCGGCGCCGAGACCAGCCTCTTCGTGCATTCGCGAAAGGGCGATATCCGCCTGGGCGGGATAGGCGCTCTGTTGCCGGATCTCTGGAAGGATGGCGGCGTCACAACATTTCTACCCCTGCCGAACGTGATCGGTGTCAAAAAGAAATAGATATCTTCCCTCCGTGGTCGCGATGTCGAAAGTTGTGTGCAACCTCTTGAAAAGAGGGTAGAAATATTCGTAGTGATATTTTCTGCATGAATGCTGGACTTGCGGTACCTGAGAGTTGTCAGGCGCAGCAT
>JAADHL010000339.1:13537-14173 GCA_013151875.1 Deltaproteobacteria bacterium | reverse complement strand
AGGTCGTCCAGGTCCGCCACCAGCGGACGTTCCCTGAATGCCGAAAACGTGCCGTCCTCACGACGATGGACAAGCCCGGCCACTGAATCCAGACCGCCCCCGGATTCGATGCGGTCGCACAGTTCCGCCATGGTGTATTCGCCCTCGCCCACCACTATCGCGTCCAGTTCGGGGCATTGTTCGGGGATCTCTTTATAGAATGAATTGGCGTGTGATCCGCCCAGCACGCAAAAAACATCGGATTGCGACTTTAGGGCCCGGATCAAGGCATAGGCCGACGGCGCCTCCATGCTGATGCTGGTAACGCCGATCACGTCGGGACGGCAGTCCAGCACATGGCGCACGGATGTCTCGATGTCCCATCCCTGGGCCGCGCAGTCGAACAGGAAAACCCGATGACCTGCTTCGCGAAGCACGGCCGCTATGAACCCAATCCCCAGAGGCATCTGGTTGCGATAGACTTTTTGGCCCCTGAATCCATACAACTCACGCATGAAATCCATTGGTGGGGCGACAAGCGCCACGCGCAGCCCGGATGCATCCATTCCGAGTTTGGACATGTCAGGAACCCCGGCTCATGCCGGCAAGGAACGCCTCACTCATGGATCGAAGCCCGCCGGCGATGTCCGACAGGCC
>JAADHL010000339.1:5102-13519 GCA_013151875.1 Deltaproteobacteria bacterium | reverse complement strand
ACAACTGTCGATAGACCATCCTTGGACGCAGATAGAAAGAAAGGTGGGCCTTGCGCTGAAAACCGATTATGTCATCGGCCGTGAGTCCGTCCGGAACGTAGATCGGGGGCCTGTCCTTGGTCGGATAGCTGCTGTATCTGTCCCAGTCTTCCGGTTCCCGGATCCTGCCCTGACTGATCAACTCGTCGTACAAGGGGGTCCCGGGATAGGGGACAAACACCGTGTACTTTGCAAAATCCAGGTCCAGTTCCTTTGCGAAATCAATGCTCTTTTGCATGGATTCCCGGGTCGCGCCCGGCACGCCCAGCATAAAGAACCCCACCACATCCACGCCCGCCTTGCGACAGGCGGCAACCGCCTTCAAGGTCTTGTCCAGAGCGGAGCCCTTGCGCAGGGACGCCAGTTCCTCGCCGTCCCCGGTCTCGATCCCGAACATGACCCGCCTCAGGCCCGACTCCCGCAAGGCCTGCAGGGATTCCAGGTCCACCAGGTCGGTGCGGGTTTCGGTGATCCAGACCTGCTTTTTGTGGAGTCCCCGCCGGATCAGCTCACCGGCATAGTCGAGCGCCTCCTTTTTGCCGAAGGGAAAGATCGGATCCACGAATGACGGCTGCACGTATCCAAAGCGGTCATACATGAACTCGCATTCCCCGGCGATGTTCTCGACGCTGCGGTGCCTTCGCGACGCCCCCATTATCTTCAGCGAGCAATAGGAACATCGAAACGGGCACCCCCTGGACCCCAGGATGAGGATTCCCGGATCCTTGACCCTGGCAAAGCTGAAGATGCGATATCGATCCATGGGAAACAGGTGCCAGGCAGGATACGGCAAGGAATCCAGGTCCTCGATGAAGGGACGTGACTCGGTCGTTACCAGTGCGCCGTCGCGCAGAAAGGATATTCCCTTCACGTTCGACAGGTCCGGGTCCCTACCCCCCAGCGTCCGGACCAGGTCCACGAAGGTGTCCTCTCCCTCGCCGTGCACCACCACATCCGCCAGACCTTCCCGCAGAAAGGATTCATGGAAGAAATCGGCGTGGATGTTGCCGCACACGACCTTGATGTTCGGATCCACCTCGCGAACGGTCTTTACGACGCGGGGCACGCCCGGCATTACGGCGGTCACGACGGACAAACCCACTACATCGGGACCTGATCCGCGGATTGCAGCCTCCAGCTCCCCACGGTCTCCCCGGCCCAGCACGTCATCGTAGAAATCGACTTCCACGCCGGCCTTTTCGAGGACCGCGGCCAGGCAGGCCAGCGTTATCGGGGGCATCTGAGCAAACGACTCCTTGTAGTACCCCCCCGAGTGTCCCGGGGACCGGTTCGGATTGATCAGCAGGACTTTCATGGGTGGGGTAAAGACTCCTGCAAGTGAAAGGAGAGCCGCGGCAAATCTTCCTTCATCCAAACCTCAAGTCAAGTAAAACCGGCTAACTATCATACCAGTCGGGCTTGACCAGGCCGGTGTAGTGCCTGGCGTTGAATGGATTGACGAGGTTTTTGACCTGTTCGAAGAATATCTTCAATGAAACCATCAGAAACCACACGAACATCCTGCGGCGATACGTGTGTCTGGACAGCAGCCCCTTCAACAGCCAGGAAAAGGTGACGTATTTGCCGCTCAATTTCACCAGTTCCTGCTCTACCTCTTCCCTGGCCATGTGTTCGGTGCTCATCACCGGGGTGGACAGGTCGAAATAGTCGAAGTCATTGATCTCGATCCAGCCGTTTTCATTCGCCTCCACCCACAGGTCCGTGCCTGGAAAAGGCGTCATCGCGTGAAACGCCGGATAGTCCACTTCGAGGCGTTTGGCGAAATCGAACTGGCGCCACATGGATTCCCTGGACTCGTTGCGCGTCCCCAGGATGAACGTCCCCTGTCTGAACACCACCGGGTAACGCTCCTTGAGCAGCCTGAACGCCTCGTGGGTGTCCTTGTGGCGGTTGAATTTCTTATTGAAGTCGCGCAGGTCCGCGTCGTCGGCCCTCTCTACACCGATGCACACGTGAATCAGGCCGGCGCGAACCAGTTTTTCCATGATTCCGCGCTTTTCGTCCCTGAGGATGCAGTCGGATCGCATGAACGCAAAAAACGTCAGGTCCCAGTCCTTCTTTATCAGGGCCTCGGCAAACCGGTCGTTCCACTCGCTGTCCAGGTTGAACGAAGGGTCGGTGAACACCAGGCATTGCTTGTCGAATTGCTTGTGCAGGACCTCCATTTCCTCGATGGTGCGTTCCACGGATTTCGTCCGCCACCTGGGTGTGAGTTCGTCCTGGGCGCAACCTGTCTTCCTGTCGGCCATTTGTGTCCACCACACGCAGAATCGGCAGTTTGCGGCGCATCCGCGACTGTGGTGGATGGTCGTCCCGCCCGGACTGAACAGATACCTCGATGTCCCATAACGATCCATCGGCATCAGGTCGTAGGCGGGCATCGGCAGGTCATCCAGGTTGGGCGCCAGGGAGCGGGCGGGGGTGCGGACCACCTCGCCGTCCCGCAGATAGGACAGCCCTTCCAGGCCGTAAGCGTCCTCACGCCTGCCGCCGGCCAGTGTCTTGACCAGTTCGACAAACGTGATCTCGCCTTCGCCCCTGACGATGAAATCGATGGGATGTTCGGTCAGGTACAGGTGTCCAACGTTTGTGAAGTGCGCGCCGCCCAGGACAATGTACGACTCGGGAAGAACCTTTTTCGCCATGTCCACCAGCTTGACGACCTCGGATGCGTAGGCGGCGTGATTCTCGCCCGCGGCAATCACATCAGGGGCGATATCGCGTATTCGGGACTCCAGGGACTTCCAGCCCATCTTTTCCGGCATGCAGTCTATGACCTGCACGTCGATGCCCGCCTGCCTCAGGACGGCCGCGAGGCAGGGGAGGTGCTGCGGCAGCAGAAAATTGTCCTGTTCGTTCATGTAGGGCCACAGTTGACGGGGCGGCGAAACCAGCAGGACTTTCATGAAAGAGATTCCTCGCAAGGACAGGGCCATCCTCAGCGGGCCGCCCAGAAAGAAAAGTCTAGTAGGTTTCGACTGATAATCAAGTTGGCGCAACCCGGACATGGACAAGCCCAACATGTAGAGGTTGCAGGATTCCCGGCCGCGAAACTTGTTTGCCGTTCGATGCATCGGATAGGATGTCCGGGAGGGCGTCCCGCCCACCAGTTACCGTGGCTCTGGTTCGAAGGGTGAACAAGAATGACCGCCGCCGGCAAGGCGCCTACGGTATTGCTGCTGAATCCACCCGCGCGCGACATCGTGTTCCGCGACAACTACCACAGCCAGGTATCCAAGACCGGTTACGTCTGGCATCCGAACGACCTCCTCGTTCAAAGCGGCTTCCTGGCCCGGGAGTTCCATGTGCGCCTGATTGACGCCGTGGCGGAACGCAAGGGTTTCGCCGAAACCATGCGGTCCGTGGTTGACATGCGGCCCGACCATGTGTTCGCTCTGGTCGGTTCGCTGACCGAGGACGAGGACGACGCCTTCCTGTATCGCCTGAAGGAAAGGCTGCCCAGTACATCTATCGTGGCGGCCGGGGACGTGCTGCAATTCACCGAGGACGACCCCTTTGAAAGCCACCCATTCCTGGACGGAGTCCTGACCTACATGATGGCCCCGACACTGGCGGATTTTTTCAGGGACGGGAAAGCGCGTCATGTATGGACGCGTTCCTCCGGCAGGCCGCCTCAGCCCGAGGGCCGCTCCTTTTCATACCCCGAGCCTGCCCTTGACCTGTTTCTCGACGGCCGGTATCGACTCCAGTTTTCCGGGGGCCGGCCCTTCCACAGCATCACACTCACGCTGGGCTGTCCATTCGCCTGCAGATTCTGCATAGTTCCCCGGTTTCCCAGGCAGATACGCGACCTTGACGAAGCCTTTGACGAACTGAACGCAGTCAAAAAGCGGGGTATCCGCGACCTGTTCGTCAGGGACGCCATGTTCGGATACAGAAAGGACCACGCCCAAAAGTTCTGCGAGGGACTTATCGAACGGGGCTCTCCATTTCGCTGGCATGTGTTCACAAGGGCCGACTACCTGGAAGACGACACCATTCGCATGCTCGTGGCCTCGGGCTGCCACATGGTGCACATAGGGGTCGAGTCCTGGTCGGACGAAGTGCTGGGCAGGGAACGCAAGCGGCTCACCATGGATGTCCTTAGGGACGCGTTCGCCAGATGCCGGACCGCTGGCCTCGGCACCTCCGCCCACTTCGTGCTGGGTCTCGACAAAGGAGATTCGGGTCGGGAAAAGGAGTTGATGCGGGTGGTACGACTTCTCAACCCTGATATTGCCTCATTCAATGTCTTCCAGGGACGGCCTGGGCTGTCACGCCAGGACACTGCACGCGGAGCAAAGGCATCCACTGACCCCGAACTGACCAGGCTGCAACGCAAACTGACGCTGAACGCGCACCTGCGTCCAGGCAGGGCCTTGCGGATCCTCTCCAATGTCCGCTCCATCCAGGCGATGAAGGGCTTGGCGGGCAGCGTCGCCTCGCTCACGGGTGGACGCAAGCCGTGGCGCGGCGTTTTTCGGGAGCCGACGGTTTCCCTGGTCCGGTGCAATGACTACCAGCCCGATGAAGTGGCGCGGGCGCTCGAAGCCGTCCTGGCCCCTTTCGGCGGCGCGCGCGCCCTGGGCCGTCCGGGACAAAGGCTCCTGATAAAGCCCAACCTCCTGCGTTCAGCGGCCCCTGATAGAGCCGTCACCACACATCCGGAGGTGCTGCTCTGCTGTATTCGTGCGGCCAGGGATGCCGGCATGGAGCCCGTGGTTGGGGACATCCCGGCCATACACGAAGGCAGCGCGTCGGGCACGGCTGCGGCAACCGCCGGTCTGCTGGACGTATGCAGGGACGAGGGCGTTGAATGGGTTTCCCTCGCGGAAAGCGGTTTCAGTGAAGTGGAAGTGATCGATGGAACCAGGGTGCTGATCGCGGATATCGCCCTTGAAGCCGATGCCGTTCTCTCTCTCGGGAAACTCAAGACACATGTGCTGACCGGCGGAACAGGGACCGTCAAGAACATGTTCGGCTGTGTGGCACCCGCGGACCGACGACGGCTGCACAGGACCCTGAACGTAAGGCGGTTCTCGCGGGTGGTGGCCGCGATTTACGGACTGCTCCCGATCCGTTTCACCATCCTGGACGGCGTAATCGGAATGGAGGGGGCAGGACCCGGCCAGGGCCGCCCGCGCCGACTGGGGCTCCTGATGGGAGGACCCGACGGAGTGGCCGTGGACCGGGTAGGGGCTTCGGTTTCCGGGATGGACAAGCGCAGACAGCCCGTGCTCTTGGAGGCCTCCGGGATGGGCCACGGCATAAACGACATGGACGGCATCCTGGTAATCGGTGAAGACCCCGCGCGGGTCCGTGTTCAGTTCCGCCTGCCACCACCGGTGCCCGATCTTGTCAACGCCCTGTTCACGCAATTGCATTTCAATACGTTTTCGATCCATCCCTTCATTGACGCGGACCTGTGCGAGAAGTGCGGAGAGTGCGTCGATGCCTGCCCGACCGGTTCGATCGACCTCGATGACGTCCCCTCAATCAATCTGGAAACCTGCGTGTCCTGTTTCTGTTGCCATGAAGTCTGCCCCAATGGGGCCATCAGCGAAAAGTATGGATCCATGGGCCGGCTGTGGCAGAGGCTGCGGCGCGCTGGATTTGATAAGGATGACGGTTGAAGTGATGGGCCGGCGTTGATTGACTTAGACCATGACGTCATTAGAATGACTATTGAGTCCGGCCGCTGCTGCCCGGGGTTGAGGTAACTGGAGCATGACTGAATGAAGATCCTGCTTGTTTCATCAAATTGCTACTCCCAGTTTCCGGGCGTGTTCCCGAACGGCGTGGGCGCGCTTTCGGCCTACCTCAAGCAAAAGGGGCATGACGTCCATTCCATCCACTATTATAAAAAGTCGGACATACGGGGGATCGGGGCGCGTTTGCGCGAGGTGAACCCCGACGTCGTCGGGATATCGATCCTGTCCTGCGAATTACCCATCGTGGAACCCACGGCCGCCGCCGTCAAGCAGTGGAAACCGGAGATCCCGGTAATAGTCGGTGGGATTCACGCCATTGTCGACCCTGAAAACACGGTCAGATTGAAAAACATCGACGCTGTGTGCGCGGGAGAGGGCGAACTGGCCTTTACGGAATATCTGGAAAGGCTCGAAAAGGGTGAAGACGTGGTGTCAACGCCCAATTTCGCGTTTCTGATTGATGGAAAAATGGTCCTCAACGACCATCTTCAATTCATAAAGGACCTGAACTCCCTGCCGCGTTTCGACAGAACGGTTGCCGACTTGCAGCGGATCATCGATGCCAACAACGGGGTGATCAACCTGCTGTTCGGCCGGGGATGCCCCTGGCACTGCAAGTTCTGCGGCAACGAGTACATTCGCAGGAGGGGTTCGGGAACCTACTCGAGGATGGTCGATGTCCAGACCGCGATGCAGGAACTGGCTCAACTCGAAAAAAACTATGATTTCGAGGAAATCTGCATCCGTGACGATACCTTTTCGTGGAACCGAAAATGGGCCGCGGAATTCCTTGAAGAGTATTCGAGGCGATTCAGGTATCCAATCCACGTATTCAGCAGACCGGACACGCTTGACGACGACATGATTGCCGGCCTGGCAAAGGCTGGGTGCGTCAATATCTTCATTGGACTGGATTCCGGAAACGATTACATCCGCAACGAGGTCCTGAACAAGAAACAGAGCAATGACGAACTGTTCAGGGTAACGGGACTGATTCGCGACGCTGGGATGATTCCGGTCATTTCAAACATCGTGGGCCTTCCGTTCGAGACGCCCGAAATGTTCCAGGAAACCGTTGAAGTGAATAAAAGGCTTCACGAGGACAAGGTGGTGTTCAGCGCCGCTTTCGGGGCAACTCCAAAGATATGGGTGTTCACGCCATGGCCTGGAACGGATCTCTATAACCTGTCCGTCGAGAAGGGATGGCTCAAGACCTTCAAGGACCCTGTCAAGGTCTATCGTGAATCCATGCTGGAAATGCCGCAGTTCCCCCAACGGGAAATCGAGCGTCGGTTCAGGACCTTTCGTTACCATGTCTACAAAGACAGATTTCCGATGATGGCGGCCCTGTTCCTTGTCTTCGACAGCAAGTGGTTTCAAGCCGTCTACGAACGGATTCCTATGGAAACAATGGGAAAACTGCGTAAAAATATCTTGAATATCTACCGGCTCTTCGGCAGAAAAGGCAAGAAGGCTCGGATGGACTTACCTGCTTCGAACTAGGGCTTCGGCGAAGGCGAGGGCCTCGGCCGGGGCTTTGGTGCTGGTCTCCAATGTTTCATTTCCCTACCCCCAATATTCAATTGATTCCAACTTCACCATCCATAAAATATAGGAAAATCACCTTCACTGTCAACTGTTTGAAATCAAAATGAGGCGTCGTGACCTGCGACCGGACTCAAGAGGGTATTGTCCTCAACTCACCCTCGCCAGGATTTTCTTGAAGATGCTCTTCTGGTCGGCAATCTGCTGCGCCCTCTCCTTGGACAGGTGCTTTTCGATGACTGCGTCCGCGTTTCTCAGCTTTTCCCCTACCAGGCGCAGCACGTTCAACAAAAGGATGGCGGCGTACAGGGGCCTGCTGTCGGCCAGGGCGTCCAGCGACTTCGCGTCAAGGGCGTAGGCTTTGACCCTTTCGATGGCAAAGACACTGGCGCTGCGGACACCTCCATCGGCCAGACAGACTTCGCCGAACGTGTCCCCCGGCCCCAGCTCGGCCACGACCCCCTTGTCCACCTTCACGGTGGCTCGGCCCTTATGGATATAGAACATCTCGATCCCGTTTTCTCCCATTGCGACGATCAAGTCGTTCGGCTCGTAATCCCTGGGCGTAAAAAAACCCAACACCTCTTCACGCGCGGCCTTTGACAACCCCCTGAACAAGTTCGTGGACGCCATGCCTAACCTCCCTGTACGAAAAACCTTTTCGATGAAAGCAAGGTATTTTCTGGACCCGCGTTTGTCAACGCAGGGTTTGGCAAAATGTACTTCGGCCTGATGGAAACTGAAAGATCCACAACTGCGGCAACTTGGTAACAAGTATGTTTTCATCGACGAATGACCACTGATAGCCTACTCCTCTGCTTTCTCAGCTTGATTCCGAGGCGCGGATTCGTTCCGGAAAATCAACCTGGGAACGAATTCTTTTCGGCGTTAGGGTCGCCAACGCGTGCTGGTGACGCTGTCCAACGATCGTAGACATCTCTTGGATTACGGGCGGTTTCCATGAAGGGGGTCCTGAGGACCCGATTCGTCCAACTATTTGATTGAGAGCGGGATACCGGATTCGAACCGGCGACCTACAGCTTGGGAAGCTGTCACTCTACCAACTGAGTTAATCCCGCAGCATCAAAGAGCGTGGAATTA
>JAADHL010000339.1:0-5097 GCA_013151875.1 Deltaproteobacteria bacterium | reverse complement strand
ATCATCCAGCCCGATTCGTGTCAACAAGTTCTCCGCAGCCGGACCTGGCCGTCCAGCCCTACAGCTCCCCCTGCCGGATGGGGCCAAATCTCACAAGACCAGCCAGCATCAACCCCGACATGAGATACGAAACCGCCAATTCCCATGGAAGGGAATCCGAACCGGGCAGGTAGATGGCTCCACCAGGATCAATCGAATGGATGACCCCGAAAAGACTGAACACGGCCAACGCCGCGAACGATGCCAGAACGGCCCAGGGCCGCCTGTCGATCAAGAAGGCCAGGGCCGCGCCCCAGAGCATTGCGGTAAGTATGAACCCGTGTCCCAATACGCCGATTGTCGCAATCTGGCCGGCCAGGACCGGGTCGGGTCGAGCGCCCGCGGCCATCAGCCGACCTGTGTAGATGGACACAAGGTAAGCCAGGACCGGTATCATGGAAAACGCCAGCGCGGCATGATGCCTGCGTTCAGTGGCCGCGAAGGCCTGTGCCGTGATCTCCAGACCCACGAACAGAAGGATAGGGGCAACCACCACCTCGGGCAACAGTTCGATGAACGCGCCCAGCAGACCCATGACGCCGCCGATTCCCACGACCAGGCCGGTGGCCAGGGTGTATCCCGAGCGTGCGCCCATGGCCTTGTACGCCGGATGTCCGATATACGGCGTGGACTGGGCCACTCCTCCGAAGACGCCTGCCACCAGGGTGGCCCCTGCCTCGACCAGCAGAATGTCCCTGGTCCTGTAGTCGTCACCCGCAACCCGCGCGGACTCGGTCACGTTGATTCCACCGACCACGGTCAACAGACCGAACGGAACGGCCACCGGCAGGTATTTCAAGGCGTTCGGCAGGCCATTGACCACGTGTTCAAGCTCCGGCACCGGCAGGCTGAGCCCCAACACCACCGATACCCCGTCATGCGTGCCGGTATCGAGGCCCAGTGCGCGGGTCAGCCAGTACATGACCAGTCCGCAAACCACGGCCGCCAACGCGCCCGGGATTCGTCCGGGCATGGAGTGTTTCGCCACCAGGGCGAAAAGCACCAGACCCGTGGCAGTCAGGCCGGCCAGGGGAATCGAAAAGACCTTGAGCATGGGAAACAGGCCCAGCAGAGCGACCCCGATCCCAGCCAGGGGACCCAGCAGTCCGGCCCTCGGTATCCACCGCAACACTGCGTCACCCGCGAACGAGAGTGCCAGCTTGGCCACGCCCATGAATACCATGGTGGCCATGCCCACTTCCCAGGCCGCATACGGGTCTCCGGAGGCCAGATAAGCCGGCCCAAGCACGGCCATGGCGATCCCGATTGTGGACGGAGTGTCCAGTCCGAGCGGCATTGCGGTGGCCTGGCTCCCCTTGCGCATGGCCATCCATGAGTAGGCCAGGTCACCGACCATTACGCCCAAAGCGGTGCCGGGCACCATCCTGGTCATGACGAAGTCGGCTGGAAATCCGAATACCTCCACGAGGATCGCCGCCAGCATGACGAGGTTGACCACGTTGTCCACGAGCAGGGCAAAGAAGGCGTTGAGGTCGCCCAGGGAAAAAAGACGGGGGGAGCCGACGTTCATCGTTTGACGTTTGCCCCCTAGAACGGCACGTCGTCGTCGGCGATGGCCGGCGGTGTCGCGGCTGCGGCGCCCGCTGGCTCGACCAGGGTGTTGGGGCCTTCCGAACGGGCCTGACCCCTGCCCGACCCGCCCGACCCGCCCGACCCGCCCACGAACTGAACATTGTTGGCCACGATCTCGGTGGTATAGCGCTTCTGACCCTCTTTGTCCTCCCAGGAGCGGGTCTGGATGCGGCCCTCGATAAAGACCGTCCTGCCTTTGCTGAGGTACTCCTTGCAGAATTCGGCCTGTTTGCCCCACACCACGATCTTGTGCCACTCGGTGCGTTCCCGCCGCTCGCCCTGTTTGTCGGTCCAGCTCTCGTTGGTGGCCACGTTGAAGTTGGCCACAGACCGACCGGTCGAGGTCGTGGCCAGTTCAGGGTCGCTGCCCAGGTTCCCCAGGATGAACACTTTGTTGATTGACGCCATTTCCGTCCTCCGCTGTTGAGACTCGTTCACTCCGCCGAAAATCCGGCGACACATGTCTATCGAACAGATTCATGATCCGTTTCACCGTTCGGAAAACAGGCTCTATGCAAAGCCTTTACCAGCAGGTCCACCTGGTCCTCGACGACCAGGACCGTAACGGCGTTGGGCGTGGCGATGACCCCCAGCGGGCTAGACAGGTTTTCGAGGCATCCCATCCACGCGCGACGGGCCTCCAGGGTGGAAACCGCGTCTCCGACCACGGTAACGGTTCCAAGTCCCTCCAGAATCCGGGCACCTTCGATGCCGCCGCCCAGGGCCTTCGTTATCCTGCCCCTCAAATCAGCCGCCGCCCCGTCCTGAAAGATGTACAGGTCGGCGCACCCACCGCCGAATCCGGAGCACACATACCTGGGCGAAAGGTCCGCCCGTTCCATCAGGCCCCGTACAACCTTTTCGTCATCATTTCCGGCGACGTTTGAAACCTCGACGGCCAGGACGCCCTTGCGACTGGTGACCCCCGTAACCGAGCTTGCATCCGGGGGCGGGTTGGCCCGGATAACAGTACCCTCGGCATCGGGCTTGAACGTGGATCGCGTGTATACCGCGATGCCGGCGCGCCTGGCGAATTCCACGGCCTCCGCGTTGAGCACCTTGGCTCCGTGCCGCGCCAGATTCAGCATCTCGTCGTAGGTGACCTCGGTCAGCTTGCGCGCGTCCAGCACCACCTTCGGGTCCGCGGTATGGACGGCCTCGATGTCGGAATATATTTCACATTGACGGGCGCCCAGGGCAGCGGCCAGCGCCACTGCCGTGGTATCGCTGCCTCCCCTTCCCAGGGTGGTTATCTCCCTCTTGTAACTGGTCCCCTGAAATCCGGCCACGATCACGACCTTGCCGGTTTCCAGTTCGTCGGCCACCCTGAAGGGACGCACCTCCACTATCCGCGCGTTGCTGTGGCTGGCGCTGGTCATGATCCCGCACTGGGACCCGGTGAACGATATTGCATCCACCCCCAGGGCCTGAATCGCCATGCTGAGGAGGGCGGTGGTGATGCGCTCGCCCACGCTGAGCAACATGTCGAGTTCACGGGAAGATGGGGTCGGATTGATCTGGGTGGCCATGGCCATCAAGGAATCGGTGGTCTTACCCATGGCCGAGACCACGGCAACCACGGCGTTGCCGGCCTTCCTGGTATCCACCACGCGACGGGCCACCAGCTTGATGCGGTCGATGTCGGCAACCGAAGAGCCGCCGAATTTCTGAACGATGACGGGCATGGACTCAACCTGTTACCGGCCGAATATAGCAAAGAAACATCGGATGGTCTTTGGGCAATCGCGGTTGACGACGGACGGCCGACTGTGGACTAATCAACCGTCTTCGTGCCGTGCGTGGCAGGATGCGAAAAGTCCGGTACACGACCGCTGCCTCCATCAAGGAAGATTGCCGCGCCTGGATGGCGGCCGTCGCTGAATACGTCCGGCATCCGGGGACCGGCGACCTGAGGCGGGCCGCGTTGGTCGTTCTGGACGCACAGCGATATTTCCTGGACCCCGACGCCCCGGCCTTCCTGCCTTCCGCGCCCGCCATCCTCGAAAACGTTCGCCGGCTTGTATCGACATTCCGCAAGGCCCGTCTACCGATAATATTCACCAGGCACCGCGACCCCGACGGCGACGAAGGGGACGCCATGGAGTCCTGGTGGGGCAGACGCCTGGACACAGGATCCGCTTGGCGCGAACTGGACCCAGGGTGCGGCCACGAACCCGGGGACGCGGTTGTGGACAAGACCTGCTATTCAGCTTTTCGCGGCACCGACCTCAAGGCTCGGCTGGCCGGGGCCGGGGTGGACACGGTGGTGTTGGCGGGCGTGCAGACCCACCTGTGCGTGGAAACCACGGCGAGGGACTCGTTTCAGGCCGGTTTCCGGCCCGCGCTGGTCATGGATGCAACGGCCGCGCCCGATCTCGACCTGCACCTCGGCTCGCTGAAGGCGCTGGCCCAGGGATTCGCGCGAGTCACCACCACGGCCGAGGTCGTTGCGTCCCTTGCATCAGCCTCCGCCATCGAATGCCCGCCCGTTGACACCCACGGCGAAACTCCCCTGGACATCCTGGTCATCGGGGGCGGTCCGGCCGGTATCGCGGCGGCCATTCAGAGCCACCGTATGGGACTTGCCGTCCGCCTGATCGAACGCGACCGTCCCGGTGGGCTGGTAAACGCCGCCTTTCGCGTGGAAAACTACCCCGGCTTCCCGGGCGGGATCAGGGGGTCCGACCTCGCTGCGCGCCTGACGGCCCACGCAAGGGACGCCGGCGTGGACTTGCATCGAGGCGACGTGCTGAGGGTCGATCACGGTGAAAAGGGATTTGATGTCCGGCTTTCGGACGGCGGAACCCTTTCCCCCCGGGTCGTCATCGCCGCGACCGGGACCGTTCCGGCGAAACTTGGGGTTCCGGGTGAAGACAGGCCGGCAGACCACTCGATCTTCTACCGCGTGGACGACGTCAAGGGACATTCGCACAAAAAAACAGCCACGGTCGCGGGCGGCGGCGACTGCGCCCTTGATCAGGCGCTTCATCTCTGGCATAGGGGATACCGCGTCTCGGTCTTGATCAGGGGTCCACGGACCAAGGCTATCGACATCCTGTCCGACAGAGTCGCCGATACCGGCATCGAGGTCAGGACGCGTACCGTGATCACGGGCATCCGGGACGACAAGACCGTGGTGCTGTCTGTCGATGGGCCCGGCGGGCCTCGGGAAATCGAGACCGATATCCTGCTTGTCTCGGTGGGCCGCGGCCCGCGCCTGACGATCCTGGACGGTGTTGGAGGGGACGCCTTGTCAGAGTCGGCGGACACTGTCGGACGCACCGAAGTGCCGGGACTCTATCTGGCCGGGGATTGCAGGAGGGGCCTGATCAGGCAGACCGCGGTCGCGGTGGGCGATGGCGTCGCCGCCGCCATGGACGCTGCCCGGTTTCTTGAAAAGGGGACGTGGAAGTGACGCTGAATCCTGCAAATACCGGCTATGGAAAACCTGAAACGGCATGCGAT
>JAADHL010000111.1 GCA_013151875.1 Deltaproteobacteria bacterium | reverse complement strand
ATGCGGCCTTCTGCACTTCCGGAGGCGGTCATGGGGGCGCGGGCGGCAGCGGCGGACACGGCGGCGGCGGCGGCGGCGGTTGTGGTGGGGCCTCCTACGGCATCTATGTCCATGGCGCGGATGCTGCTCTGACCGACGCCTACAAGAGTTCGGGTCTGACATTCATGGGTTCTGGTCAGGGCGGAACGGGCGGCGCCGGCGGGGCTTCCCTGGGCAACGTGGGCGGCAACGGCGCGGACGGTATCGCCGCAAACACGAATTTTTGATGTAATCCCGGATTACAGCTGAAATATCTTCAGATTGTCGAAGGCGACCGGGGCCGACCAGTCGTTGAAGGCAAAAAAGCGTCCGTGCAGGGGATCCTCATCCTCGAACGTCAGGGCCAGCTTGCCGTCCACGTACCACAGCAGCGACCTGTCCGTCCTGACTGCCATCATGTGATAGACACGGCCCGTTTCTCCCCTCATATCCGATTCGAGCCTGTCCGTGCCGTGTTCGTTCAGGCGCGCGATTATGCTCAACGAATTATTCCATCCGCCCATGATGACGATGTATCCGGTTTGATGGTGTTGCTCGGACGCGCATACCTCGAATTTCAGGTCGCCCTCCGCTGAATCGGCGCGTGCGTCGAATTCGATTCTGAAACGATCCGGCACCGGCGTGTTCAGCCAGATGCCCTCGTTGCGGTCATTTTGACCATGCAGCATTCCGTCCTTGATGACCCATTTCCCGGAGCGGTTCAGCCAGTCCTTTCCGATTTCCGTCCTCTCGAAGTCGTCCGAAAAGACCAGGACGCCGCCGGTGGTCCCTGTTTTGGGGTTGAGCCTCGCCCTTTGCCTGGATTTGCAGGCGCAGGCGCCCACGGCCATCACGGCAAGCAGAATGCCTATGCGCGTTTGTGCGGTTGAACACGACAACATCATTCCTCCTCCAGGTCGTCCGAGGACAGCAGGTCGGGAAGGTCCAATCCCTCGGCGCTGAAATGGGTCTTCAGGATCACCAGTTCATCGTTTGTGCTCCACAGGCGATGCGCCAGGGTGTCCACCAGGTTGGACAGGAGTTTTGATGATAGTCGCGGCGATCTACGGCAGATGATTTCAAAGACCCGCCTCTTGAGAACCAGCACCTCCGTCTTGCCTTTGGCCACCGCCGAGACCAGGCGGGGACGCTGTTCGACCAGGGATATTTCGCCGAAGTTGGAACCCGGACCGAATGACGCCACAGGCTTTCCGGCTCTTGTTATTTCTATCTTCCCTGACACCATTCCATACAGCCCGTCGGCATCATCTCCCTCGCTGAACAGGGTCTGTCCTTCCTCCAGATTTCTCCGGTCGAAATCCCTGATCAGACGAATCCGGTCCCCGAAATCGAGCCCCGCCAGGATGGGAAACCGAGATATTGCATCCTGCTTTCGGGCCAGTTCAACCGCGTCGCCGTCAATGCTGCCGACCTCGGTCATGACCACCGTGATGTTGTCGTTGCCGCCGCTGTCCAACGCGAAATTCACCAGCCCGTCCGCAACCTCCGACAGGCCCCCGTTGGTCATCAGCAGGAAGGCCTCGTCGTCGTCCATGTATCCATGCAGTCCGTCCGAGCACAGCATCAGGCGGTCGCCGGGCAGAAGGTCGAAGTCCAGCGTGTCCGCCAGGGCAGTGCCTCTGACCCCGAGGGCGCGTGTCACCACGTTCTTGTAGGGAAAGCCCGTGGTGCCGCGACTGAGTCTGCCCTGCCTTATCAACTCAAAGAACAGAGAGTGATCCTCGGTCAGGAGGTGAGCGGCGCCTTTGCGTACGAGGTACGCGCGACTGTCGCCCACGTTCGCGACAAAGGCCCGTTCGCCGACCATCAGCAGGACCACGGCAGTGGTCGCCATTCCATCAAGGTCCGGATTGTTTTCGGCCTCCATGATTATGCGCTCGCTGGCGGCGCGCATTGCCTCCTCCAGCAGGCGGAACAGGTCCCGCCTCCTGGCGGGCGTCGGGCTCACCTCGTAACCGTGGAGTACCTCGTGGCGCCTGCGGACATAGTCCTCGATGGTGACGCAGGCCAGGCGACTGGCCTCGTACCCCCCTGCCTGGCCGCCCATGCCGTCGGCCACGATATAGAGCCCGATGTCAGGGGCGGCTGAAAAGCTGTCTTCGTTGCGCTCGCGGACCCGTCCGATGTCCGTTCGGCTCACATGTTCGACCGTCACAAAAACCTCACCGCATGTGTCGGATTCAGAAGGATGCCTTGGCCTGGAAGTAGAACCAGTGGGCAAGATCGGAGCCTAGAGCGGTCGAACCCTTGTCCATGCTGACCGTGGTGGCGGCCGCGGTCACGTCCCCCGGCTTGAAGAGCGAGTATCCGGTCTCCAGGGCCAGCCACTTCATCGCGTCCCAGTGCACCAGCAGGTCCAGTTCGTGACCCAGGAACTTGCCGCTGTCGGCAGGGAACGTGGTCTTGCCTCCGAAGGCGTCGGTCAGGACGCCGCCATTCGTCGACAGGAACATGGCATGATAAACGGCCTTGAACAGGACCTCCTTGACGGGCGCCAGGCTGAACAGGGGGCCGATCTCCCAGACGCCTTGCCATTGGAACAGGTCCATGCTGCCGTAAAAGTCGTGCCGGGTCGGAAACAGAACACGGTAGGCAGTGCTTCGATCATCACCTGGGTTTGCGTCGCCGGACGCGCTGTGGAAGACAAGGCCGATGGTGGGGGAGGTGGTCACTGGAACGGCGTAACTGGCCGAAAAGGCGTAAGCCGTGGCCAGATGGTCGATCGATTTGACCCCGTTGGCCACGACATTGTCCACTTTTCCGAACTGGACAGCGGCCTCGCCCTCCATGACGAGACCCTTCACGGGTCGTGCTTCTATCCGGGCGCCCACCGTCCCGATCTTTGCGGAGGCCCCGGCCGTGTCGTTATTCAGGTAGAAACCGTAGATCTGGAAATCCATGAAATCCAGGGCATCGGTCGCCAGGTGCAGACCATAGAAGTCCTCGTTGGGGCCCGCCTGGGTGCGGGCGTCCTGGATGACCGTGGCAAAGGCGTCGATCTGGATTACCCTGGGCTTGTGGTACGCGACGCGCACTCCGTCGAACGCGCGGCCCCGATTACCCCAGTCGTCCCTGCCGATCTGCCTTTCCAGGCCGAAGCCCATGGCGAAACGTCCGGCCTGGACCTCGAAACCCGGGGTCCACAGGTCGGTCAGCAGAATGTAACCCTCATACAGACCAAGGTGATCACGTGGGACGCCGGGCCCAGGGATCTCTCCCCAGGTCCTCGAATCCTGAATGACGATGGTCCCCCGGATGCCTTGTTGCGGTTCCAGGGTCGCGCCCAGGCGGACCCGCTGGAGGTAGAACATGTCCTCGTCCGCGCCGGTCGAATCCAGATCACGACGGTTGGTCGTGTACTCCGGCCGGACCCTGAACTCGAAGTGAGGTATGAACTTGGGCAAGGTCTCGCCCCTGTCCGTAAACCGGTCCTTTACCTCCACCATGTCCTTGCTCACGGCATCGGCCCCGGACTTCGCCGCGTCGGCTTTCTTCCTGGCCGCCGCCACGTCCGCCTCCGCCTTTTTCAGGCGGTCCTCCAGCTCGGTGATGCGTTCCTTCATCTGGCCGATCTGCTTGGTATGTCCGGCCGTTATCATGTTCAGGGAGTCCTGGTCCTCGAGGAGCGTGTCCAGCACGGCCGCGTCGCCGCTGATCCTGGACTTCGATTTCCATTTTCCCCGTGCCGCGGCCTGACCCGCCCCAACGCCGATCACCAGCCCCGACATCACCATCATGCAGACTATGTTTCGTCTCATGACCTCACCCTGTGTAACACCGGCGAACTTTAGCGCGTATCCGCAATCACGTCCACATCTTGGCCACTGGAAGCAGAATCCTATATTATTTCATGATTCGGATTGGAGGAATGCCGTGCTGGTTGCACTCGTGGGCGCGATGCTGGAAGAGAACCTTGCGTTGGGATACCTGGCCTCGTCGTTGAGGGAGGCTGGGCACAGGGTCGAAATGCTGCCTTTCGACGGCCCGGAAACGGTCCCGGGACTGATCGACGGGGTCATGGGCCTCGGGCCGGCCATGATCGGCATGTCGGTCGCCTTTCAGCATCGTCTGACTGAATTTCGCGATCTGTCCAGGGCGTTGCGGAAAGCCGGTTCGAACGCGGCCATAGTATGGGGTGGACACATTCCCACCGCGCGTCCCGGCCGGATACTCGAGATGTACCCGTGGGTGGACGTTACGGTAAGACATGATGCGGAACGCTCCATCGTGGAGCTTGCCGACGCGTTGGAATCGTCGCCGTTTCCGGACCCCGCGTCTTCGGACCAGGCCAGGGAGGCCCGCGGAGGGCTGCTCGCCCGACTGTCCGGTATCGACGGACTGGCTTTCAGGCTTCCCGAGGGGCGCCTTGGTTCCACCCCGGCCAGGGCGGCCGAAAGGGACCTCGACCAGTTGCTTGTCCCCGCC
This sequence comes from Deltaproteobacteria bacterium, assembly GCA_013151875.1. Taxonomy (GTDB): domain Bacteria; phylum Myxococcota_A; class UBA9042; order DTJE01; family DTJE01; genus JADDHL01. Next base: position 3,987 of record JAADHL010000111.1, on the reverse strand, counting down.
CGTGACCTGAAACCAGCCCGGCACGCCGGTCTGGGATTCGCCCCCATACTGTCCAGCAGGGGCTGTTGGCAGAGCTGCACCTATTGCTCAATCCAGACATATCATCGGGGACGCAAGGGACCGCGCGTGAGGTTTCGCGACTCGGATGCCGTGGCGGCCGAGATGGCGGACATGTACCATCATGATGGGGTCCGGATATTCTGTTTTCACGACGAGAATCTGTTCCTGCCGAAACCTGACCGGACGCTTGAACGCATGCGGGCACTGCGCGACGGCCTGGACCGGAGGGGGGTTGGGCGCATAGGCATCGTTGCCAAGTGCCGCCCGGACCAGCTCACCGCCGGGCTCTTGGAAGAGACCCGGAGGATGGGCCTCCTGAGGGTCTATGTGGGGATCGAGAACGGCAGCCAGGCCGGGCTCGATCACCTGGGCCGGGCAACGACGGTGGACGCCTGCCGCAAGGCCCTCGTGCTCCTGAGGGACTCTGGGGTGTTCGCATGCTTCAACGTGCTTTTGTTCGAGCCGGACACCACTATTGCCGATGTACGGGACAATATCGAGTTCCTGCGCGACTTCAATGATTTCCCGTGGAACTTCTGCAGGGCCGAGGTCTATCCGGGGTCCTTGTTCGAGACGCGGCTGAAAGAGCAGGGGCGCCTGCGAGGTGGACTGGAAGGCCTCGGTTATGCAATCGCCGACACCGACGCCGAGGTCCTTTTCCGGATCACGGCGGTTGCCTTCGGCGGCCGCAACTTCGGACAGCAGTCCACCGCTAACTCGGCCAGCAGTCTGGGATACGTGGCAGCGGTCCTGAATCGTTTCCACAGGGGGCGCGAGGTGCGCGAACTGGTGGGCCGTACGGGCGACCTGGTCCTGCGGTTCGGCCGCGACACCCTGAACTTTCTTGATGAGGCCACCAGGTTTGTTGAGAGCGGTCACGCCCTTGGCGGTGACGTTCGCGAATTCACGGCGGACCTCGCGGCCAGGATTGCCGACCACGACGCGGTCTTCTGGCGAGAGATAGAGGACCTTCGCGGCGCCATGGACCGGTACGGCATCCGGCACGTCAGGGACGCGGACGGTCGCAGGAGGGAACAGGGCCGTTCGCTGGCAAAGGCGGCGGCCGTGCTGGCTGCGGCGACTTTCACGGCGCAAGGGTGCGATAAGGTTGCCACCGTGGACCCGGCCCCCGGCGACACCGAAGTCATGGTCATGGACCCGCTGCCGCCCGACGCACCGGACGTACCTTATCTGGATGTGGACCCGGCGCCCGACGACATCCCCATGTACGACCCGCCTCCTCCAGACGTAAAGGATGTGCAGGATGAGGACGTGCTGATCGCCGATCCCCCGCCTGCCGACATCCCCATGTATGACCTTCAGCCCCAGGACGTAAAGGATGTGCAGGACGAGGACATACTGATCTCCGATCCCCCGCCTGCCGACATCCCCATGTACGACCCCCCGCCCCCGGACGTGAAGGACGTGCAGGATGAGGACACCGGCGCGTCAACGTACGAGATTCCGCCCGTTGACCCGTTGCCTGCCGACATGAGTCCACCCTCGAACGGGGAAAAGCCCCAGGCCGCGATACCCCTGGACCGTTCGTTCAGGGTGAGCCTGGTCGCAAAGCCCGCTGGGGGCGCAATCATGCTCAGTGCCCGGGTTTCCGGCGCCCGCGACTACGACCTGGAATGGACGGCCACCGGCGGTACCCTGACGGTCGAGGGCGGCACGGCGCGTTTCGCCCCCGACGACTCACGTCATCCCATGGTCATGGTCCGCGCCTCATCCGGCCACGACCGGCTGGACGTGGCCCGTTTTTTCCCGGAAACACGAAATGTGTAACCGCACGCTTGCGCACGTTTTTTTCGTGCCGAGACCCACCATTGATCATTGATCAGGTGCGTTGTCTGCGTACTTGTTTGTGATAGGCTTGGGCGTCGCTAAAAGAGGATGAGGACATGGGCAATCTTGCCGTAGTGGAAGGTGAGGGGAACGGGGTTGTCTACAAGCTTGGTCAGCGGGTCCTGACCATCGGTCGGGGGCCCGCCAATCTGATTCAATTGCTGGATCAGTCCGTGTCCAGGCGGCATGCCACCATCATGTGGGATCAGGCGGCTTACAGGATCCGTGACCTCAAGAGCAAGAACGGGGTCATGGTCAATGACAGGCTGATTCAAGAGGCGCACCTGCAGTATGGGGACCTGATCCGAGTGGGACGGACGCTCTTCAAACTGGTCGAGGAATCCGGGGATGTGGACGATTCGGTCCTGAGCCGGCGAATCGTGTCGCGGGAATCGGTCGACAGCGCCACCATGAAGCTGGACCGGAATGCGTTGAAGGCGGCCCTTGCCGGAGCCGACCCTGAGCCGACCGAACCCATGTCGGGCCCCAGTACCGAACCCGTGGACGTGGACGCTGCCGCCAGGGCCATGGATGACCGGATCAAGAACGCGACATCTCGCCTACAGGCCCAGGTCAGAGCAGGCCAGGGCGTGGCAGAGACGATAAACTCTACTCTGGCCTATATCATCCAGACCATGGACGCGGATCGCTGCATTGCCTATCGGATGGCAGGGGCCCGGCGCCTCGAGATGGCGGGCATGGCCACGATTCCCCACCTGGACAAGGAAAGGAGGGCGGCGACCCCCTATGCGAGGACCGTTCAAAAGGTGGTGGATTCGAGGCGCGCCGGCGCGGACAACGACGTTCAGGACCCCATCATTTTCGGCGCCGCCGCTGTTCCGGTAGAGAGTGTCGGTGAACTTGTGGGCGTTATCTACGCCGATTCCATGAGGCGAAATCCCAGATACTTCATCGAACACGACCTGGAGATGCTTCAGGTGGTCTCGGGCGTGCTTTCAGCGACCTTCTCATCGTAGCGGACCCGCAGGGAAACACGGCATGAAACGGCTCGTACTTGTATTGACCTGCGCTGTCTGGTGCGGAGTCCTGATGTGCTGTGCCTTGGGTTGTGAGTCCAGAGAGGTGGACCCAGGAGATCCGCCTTTTATCAGGTCCCAGAACGGGACGCTGGCGGTCAGGATCCTCATGCCGGAGCAGGCGGGTGAAGGGTTGCGGCTGGCCGCGGCGGACCTTGTGGATGCACTCGTGGGGATCACCGGCGCGGTTCCTCCCAATGACCCGTCCGACCTGTTTCTGACGGACCCTACCGACACGGCTGGACGGCCGGTGGTCAACGTGCAGGTGATCCCGGGCGTTGATATCAACCTGGGCGATCAGGGCTACAGGTTCGCCTTTGGAAGGCTGGGAGGGGGAAGCCCGACCCTGACGATCACGGCCCGCAACGAAACCTCGGCGATGTACGGCATCTACCAGGTCATCCAGGATATGGGCGTGCAGTATTTTCACCCGGAAGAAACCTATATGCCCGCGGATAATGCCGCGACCCTGCCCTGGGACATGGACAAGGCGATCCATTCCCCTGCGTTCGAGTTGCGCGGGTTTCACGAGCAGACCCAGCATCCGATACCGGCCAGCGATTTCCTGCTGAGGCCCGACATGGACGGCGCCAGGGGGTTTGCGTCCAGGTACCTGAAGTGGCTGGCGCGCAATCGACAGAATGTCTTTACGTTCCAGATGCTCGATACCGTGGACATGGACTTGTGGCTTCCCTACATCGGCTCAATCGTGGACGAGGCTCATGCTTATGGAATCAAGGTCGGGTTGGTGATCGGCTTCATTGATCAGCAATACAACGCCTACAGCCTGGTCCGTGATGACGATGCCGAACCGGACGACGCCCAGATCGCGAAGCGCCTGGATGAATTGCTGGCGGCCGGCTTTGACCTGGTGGTCCTGCGGACTGGCGGCGACGAGTTCAAAAGACCGGATCGGGACAAGGCCCTGGGACGGCTGGACTTCACGTTGTCTTACCTGAAGGACAAGCATCCGGCGGTGCGCGCCTACGCCTGGGTGCCTGTATCCTGCGGCCTGGAGCCCGACCACGACGGCACACAAACA
>JAADHL010000267.1 GCA_013151875.1 Deltaproteobacteria bacterium | reverse complement strand
CCGACTTGACACCTGCGCAAGAGATGTGGGATGCCTATCACGCCGCGCTCAAGGATGGCCAAAGGGCCTGCCGGAGACTGATGGATGCCCTGCCCGGCGCGACGGTTGGCGGAAAGGAAGGGGGTAATCGATGATTCAGAAAGAAAAATGGATATGGATGGACGGTCGCATGGTGCCTTGGGATGAGGCCAATGTGCATGTCCTTTCGCACACCCTGCACTATGGATATGGGGCATTCGAGGGAATCAGGTCCTACCTTCACGATGATGGGCGATCCGCCGTGTTCCGGTTGCCTGACCACGTGGATCGGCTGTTTCAGTCCGCGCATTTGTTGGAACTGGGGCTGCCGTTCAGCCGTGAGGAAGTCAACGAAGCCTGCATCGAGGCCCTGAAGGCCAACGGATTGGCCGCGGGATACATCAGGCCTCTGGTCTATCTGGGGCCGGCTGAGGTCGGCGTGTATCCGGGTGACGAACCGGACCTTCATCTGGCGATTGCAACGTGGAAGTGGGGCGCTTATCTGGGGGGCGAGGCCCTGAAAGCCGGCATCCGGGTCAAGGTGTCCACGTACACCAAGTTTCACGTGAACTCCGTGCTCGTGAAGGGCAAGGTCGTGGGCCACTACGTCAACTCGGTGCTGGCCAAGATGGAGGCAAAACGGGAGGGGTACACGGAAGGCATCCTCCTGGATCACCAGGGCTATGTGGCCGAGGGCAGCGGCGAGAACCTGTTCCTGGTCAGGGGCAAGACGATAGTCACGCCCGAGGATGGGGCCACCATCCTGGACGGCATCACCCGCGATTCGATCATCACCCTGGCCCGGGACCTCGGCTACGAGGTCGAGAAGAGACGCCTGACGCGCAACGACCTGTACACCTCTGATGAGGTGTTCTTTACCGGAACGGCAGCGGAGGTGACCCCAATAAGAGAGATAGACCGCAGGGCCATAGGACAGGGGCGTCCGGGGCCGGTGACCCTGGAGCTGCAACGCGCCTTTTTCGATGTGGTCAGCGGCAGAAGCCCCGCTTACGACCGTTGGATGACCTACTACTCACCTAAGGACGGGGCCTCGGACGGCAGGGAAACGTCCACCGCTCACGTTTGATGACGGCATCCCCGAATCAGCCAGGTATCCTGTATGTGGTGGCCACGCCCATCGGGAATGTGGAGGACATGAGCCCCAGGGCGCTGCGGGTGCTGTCCCAGTCGCCGGTACTTGCCTGCGAAGACACCAGACACACCGGCGTCCTGTTGAAACGCCTGAATGTGCCCAGAGGCGATCGCAGGTACGTGGCCTACCATGACCGGAACGAATCCCGACAGGCCCCGGTTCTGCTGAAAGTCCTGCGCGACGGGGTAGACGTGGCCCTGGTCTCCAACGCCGGTACTCCGCTGGTCAGCGATCCCGGTTACAGGCTGGTGACCGCCGCGCGTGAGCAGGGTATCGATGTGGTCCCGATCCCGGGTCCATGCGCGGCTGCCACGGCGTTGTCCGCGGCCGGCCTCCCCTCCGACCGTTTCACTTTTTTCGGTTTTCCCCCGGTCAAGGCGGGCAGGAGGCGACGCCTGCTGTCCGGACTGGGGCCGGACCAGGGGACGTGCATTTTCTATGTTCCGGCGAGGTCCCTGGAAAAACTGCTTGTCGAACTGGCCGATGCGCATCCGGACGCGATGTGCGTGATCGCCCGCGAGATGACAAAGTTATACGAAGAATTCGTTCGAGGCACGCCGGATGAATGCCTGGAGCGGTTCGAGAACCGGACTTTGAAAGGCGAAGTCACCCTGCTGATCAACTTGAGCGGGGTCTCCTCAAGCGCGTGATCCCGAAGAATATCAAGACCATAAGAACGGCCTCGGCCGCGAGCCAGGGGATGGCGATCCTGAGCTGTTGCAGTGTAGAGGCCGCACCGGTCGGCATGCCGTTCGGCGCCACCAGGATGCGCAGGACCAAGGTCGAATAGGCGATCTGGTTTTCCATGAAACGCAGCCTGGCGTTCAGGCGGGACAGCTTTTCGCGCACCGCCGCCAGTTCCTTTTCCACCTCGGCCGCGGGCATTCCCGTCCGTCCGGGTTCTTTCAGGTAACCCAGCAGGCGTTGTTCCATGTTTCGCTGGTGGTTCATCCTGGCCTTGATATCCATGAAGGCCAGCGTTACGTCCTCGGTTTGGGCCTCAAAATGCAGCAGGTTTCCCAGTGCCTTGACCTTGTCCATGAATTGTCCGAACTTCGAAGCCTCCACCTTGAGCGTCAGGGTGATTTCCCGGACCACCCCTTGTGGAAGATGGACCCCTGGCGCGGCAGCCGAGGACCTGCGTGATTCCACGTACGCCCCGTATGTCTTCATCAAGTCGTTGAGCCTTGTTTCCGTCCGATCTTCGTCTTTTACGGAGATGTCCATGGCACCGCGTTTGACCGGCACTCCTGCCGCGGGCTTGCCGTTCAGGGGGCCGGTCGGCAGTTTGTCCAGGTCGGGGATTGCGTTTGAACCCCCAAGATCCGTCTGACGTCCCTCGTTGTCGGGGCATGCCGTCATGGTTAGGACCGTGAAGGCGAGGGCGACAGCGGTGAATGAAGGGACGGCGAGGAACGAGGATGGAATCACACGTTTCATGGTCGCCTCCTGGATTCGGGCTGATTGGCCGGCAAGACCGCAAAGACCGCAACTTTGGTCATCGTCCACGGATTCGCCGCGTCATGGTCCTGCGGGAGCGTCTGATTGCTGGTGTACTGGCCGTCCGCGTTGACCAGTCGGACCACGAGGGCCACATTCGACCCCTGCGCGGGAATCCCGTCCGGGAACACCGTAGCTATCGGAATCGCCGCTTCGATCCCGTTTCCACCGGTCTTGGTCACCACGCTTCCCTGGATCCAGGCGAAGTCGCCGGGATCGCCGATGTCCCTCCAGCCTGATCCTTGACCCGCGCTCCCCAGATCAGAACCCTCGGTGAAGGATTTCATTCCCTTGCTTCCGAACGCGAAGTCAGCCCCGAAACCCGGGGCCGCGACAACCAGCTTCGAAGAGACGGCCGCGTCCAGTTCGCCCTCGTCATCCGAAAGGGTGTTCATGTCCGCGGGCCCCGTCGACTCGCCGAAATCGCGGTCCAGATAGGCCACTATGGCGTTGTCCGCGCCGCAGCCCCCCTTTATTCCGAAATATAGGTGAGTGTCGTCGTACGCGGCATAGAGCGCGGTCAATTCGTCTTTGCCCGTGCCCCAGTCCGTTACCGCAGTGTTGGTGGCGACAAGAAGAGATTCGTCCCAATCCGCGCCGATGTCCCCATCGAGAACTGGAGTCCATTTGTGGGAAACAACCGTGGTTTCACCGCATCCCCCGTCCAGGCAGACGACGTCACTGAAACAATCCTCGTCCACGTCGCACCAGGGCTTGCCGCCCCCGATGATGACCGTGGTGTTGAACACCTTTCCCCGCGAGTCCCTTTCCATCACGACCGGCTCGTCGTGAAACACGCCGGGCGAACCATGGTCGGAATAGGCCTTGACCCCCTTTTTGGATGCATTGCCTTTTACCTTGTATTCCAGGCCGTTCTCTGGGTCGGTTTCCGCCATCGCGAACGAGAACACGAACTGGGCGTGCTGGCCCGTGTACAGCAGACCGTCATGGGGCCCCAGATTCAGCGATTGAACGAAGGTGTACACGCCGTCGCCCCCCTGGTCGTCGCCCTTTTCACCGTTGTCCAGCAGTTGCACCGGGGCCCATGAATTGGCGGAACTCTTGAGGTATATGCATGAGCCGCCTGGGTCGACATCGCACGGCACGAAAGGCATGAAAGAGTCGTCGAGAGCCGCCGAATCCAGGGTGACCTTGAAGTCCACCGTACCGAAAGCCGGTATTGTGAGGCCCGGTGCCGTGATGGTATCGCTGGACCCCTTGGGCACCTCGAACTGCCCGTTGGGACCAACCCATATCCAGCCGTCGAATTCGTTCAGGACGCCGTATTCGAAGGTCGTGGTTTCCGTGGCTTTGAAAAACACCTCCGTTTCGAAGACGTGGTCCCCTTTTACCGAGCCGTCGGGTTCGTGACCTCCCTGGGACGTCGGGCCGTCGTCGTAAAGCGGGGGGTACGGACCGTCGCTAGGAAGCCATGAAGAAGCGGGGACAATGGTGTTGTCGGCCGCGGACCACTTGAACGACCCGGTCCATACCATCTGTTTGTCCTGGTAGGTCCGGTTTTTGGAATCATCCACCTTAAAGCGGATGCGGGCCGCCTGACCTGGCGACGTCTCCGGTTTTTCCAGCGAATCATTCGTGTTGTCCGGGACGCCCTGATCCGGGAGTTCCGCCTCGGAGTCGTGAGCAAAGAGCCCTTCCGTCAGGCCCGTGTCCTTGGCGTCTTGAACAGCGTCGGCGCCACCCTGGTCGGGCGCGGAGCAGGCCTGAGCGCACATGAAAAACAACACGAGGCAGCCTATCCAGGTAGTTTGTCCGCTCGACACTTCCATGATTCCTCCTTTGGTCGAAGGACAGCGGAAGCTTATCACGAGAACATATTGTTGTGTCCACGGTGCTGGAAACCTACAATTGGGATCCAGGGGAAATGGAGGCTGTAATGTCCTGTCCAAAATGGTGTTTCGCATGGCTGTTGGCGGCTGTTGTCGTGAATACGGGGTGCTATGGCGGCGGCGACGAGCCGATGGTCGACCAGGGGTGGCAGCCGGACCTGAACAACGGGGATGCGTCGGGGGACCTGGACGCTGAAACCGTGTCGGAGGTTCCTGATGTCGCCCCTGGATCGGATGCGGACGCGTTCAGCGACGCATTCAACGACAACGGCGACGTGGAAAAGGACGCCGCGGCTGACGACGTTGTGGTCAAGCCTGAGCTGCCCCCTCAGTGCTTTGCCGACAAGCATTGCGATGATGAGGACCCGTGCACCGAGGACCGCTGCAACGACGACAAGCAGTGCGTCATCACACCCATGGACTGCGACGACGGCAACGCCTGCACCAAAGACGGGTGCGACCCTGTTTCCGGTTGTACTCACCAGTCCATTCCCGACTGCGTGCCCTCGAATTGCGCATCCGATGCCGACTGCATCGACCTGAACGGCTGCACCGTGGGCGAGAAGTGTCAGGACGGGGCGTGCACTTTCGAATTCAAGAAGTGTCCGGACGATGGAAAAACATGCACCGTCAATGTTTGCGACCCGGCTACCGGCGAGTGCACTCATTACGTTGATTGCGATGACGACAACGCCTGCACAAAGGACTGGTGTGACCCGCAAAAGGACTTCATGTGCCGGAATTCGGTGGATAAGTGCGACGACAAGGACGATTGCACCCAGGACTCCTGCGATCCGGAGTTCGGCTGCCTCCACACCCTGGTCACAGGATGCTCGCCCTTGTGTCAATCCGATGCCGATTGCGACGACGGCAACGCATGCACCGACGACCGATGCGAACAGGGCGCGTGCCGGAATTGGCGGATGGGCTCATGCTGCAAGCGTGCCGAGGACTGCGACGACGGCGACCCATGTACTTTTGATTGGTGCGACCCTCCCATGAAGGGACAATGCCAACATCTGCCCTTTCCCGGCTGCAAGTAGGATTCGGCATGACGCGAGGCGCGGGGATTCTGACGGTCGTGTGCGTCCTGTTGTTTTCGGGTTGCCGCCGTAGCGGTTCCATCGAGGCCGTTGACGCCGGCCCTGCGTCCGTTCGGGATCCGGGTTCCGTCGTGGCCACAATCAATGGTCTGCCGGTGATGCGGGCCGATTACGAGGCAGCTCTGAGGGCTGGTAGGGTCGGGGGCGCGCCCGAACTGGTCATGGACGAGATGCTGAGTTTCACGCTGGTCCTTAACGAGTGCAGGGCCATGGGCATGGGCGACGCCTGCGGAGGCCCCGGACCCATGTACGCAAGGGCGCTCGACTTCCTGAAACGCCTGTATCCCGCGGAAAAGGTGTGCGGGGAGGTCAAGGACGAGGACCTGGACAAGGTCATGGCCGGGACCCGCAAGTCCGCAAAGGAAGGACACCTGAACAGAGCCGCAGCCAGGGAGTTCATCTGCGAGGCCCGGGCAAAGCGGATCCGCCGTCAATGGGTCAGGGCCCTCAGAAAAAACGCCGTGATCCGTATGATGCCAAAAATGGGCAATCAAAGGATGGGCAATTAACGCTGCAAACAGAACCACGTTTCGGTTAATATTCTTCGATATCGGGACCGGGAGGATGGATTATGAATTCGCGCTTGTTCGCAACCCAGGCTGCCGTGCTTTTCACCTTCGGCGTTATCGGGTGCGGCGGAAGCACACCGGGATGTACCGGTGATGCCTGCGACGTGCCTGCCGGCGAAATCTCGCCGGACCCAGGAGCCGATCACGGCAACGAAGGCATGGTTGCCCCCGACGTGCCGCAGATAAACGACTGTGTCGCTGGTTGCGAAGCCCAGGATACATCCTCCCCGGAAGTGGCCGACGGGGACCTGTTCGGCGAAGACCTGGTCGATCAGGAAGTGCAGACGGAAGGTGGCTTCAAGTGGCCGTGCGCAACCTGGGAAGACTGCAATTCGGGAATCTGCATCGACACGTTGGTCGGCAAGCTGTGCACCGTGCCCTGCATCGAGGACTGCCCCGACCCTTCCTGGACCTGTGATTTCATTTCGCCGGCAGGCTTGGACCCCCTGTTCGCTTGCGTGCCGCCCAAGACCGCGTTGTGCAGGCCTTGCACCACCGATACGGACTGCGCCCTGGAGGGAGAGCAGAAGGCGCTTTGCGTGACGTACGGTCCCAATGGACGATTCTGCGGTCTGGACTGTCCTGGGGGCGACGACGATTGCCCGCCGGGGTACTCGTGCCTCGACTACGATTCCGGAGGCGTGACCACAAAGCAGTGCATGGCGGATGCCGGGGACTGTCCCTGCCTGTTGGGCTTCGTGGGACTGGTCACTGAATGTTTCAACACAAACCAGTCCGGGACCTGCTATGGAAAGAGGTCCTGCGTCAAGCCAGCCGATACGCCGGTATGGACCCAGTGCGACGCCCCCGTGGCCGCGCCGGAGACATGCAACTCGATCGATGACGACTGCAACGGCCTGCCCGACGACGGACTGGGCGAGGAGGTCTGCGGCAAGGGCGTCTGCACTCACGTTGTGCAGGGCTGCGTCGAGGGCGTGCCCGGCACCTGCGACCCGTTCGATGGGGCCACTGCCGAGATATGCAACGGTCTGGACGACGATTGCGATGGGGATACCGACGAGATGTGGCCCGAAAAGGGCGATGCGTGCGATGGTCCCGACGCCGACGAATGCAAAAACGGCACGCTGGAGTGCGCGGACGCGGGCGATCAGCTCATTTGCGCCCTGGACGACGTCAACTTCGATGAGGTGTGCAACGGGCTGGACGATGACTGTGACGGGCAGACCGACGAGGTCGACGATCTGGGCGAGACGACGTGCGGACTGGGCGAGTGCCTGCACACGATTGCCAATTGCCTGGGCGGCCAGCCCCAGACCTGCAATCCCATGGAGGGAAAGCAGGACCTGGACGACCCCGACCCTGATTTCAAGGACACCAACTGTGATGGGATCGACGGCGACGCGCAAGTGGCCGTGTTCGTGGACGTGGCCACCGGCAAGGACTTGAACCCTGGAACCATGGACCTTCCGAAAAAGACCATCGGTGCGGGCCTGGCCCTGGCGGAATCCGAGGGCCGACCCTACGTTCTGGTTTCCCTTGGCGTGTACAACGAGTCGGTGACTCTGAAGGACGGAATTGGGTTGCACGGCCAGTACGACAGGGCAGCAGGCTGGACCCGCAAACTGGAAAACACCACTCAGATCAAGGGCGGGACGAAAGCAGTCACCGCCGACGGCATCACCAGTCAGACCATGGTTGAGGGATTTTTCATCACCAGTGGATCCGCCACCAATACAGGCAACAGTTCGTACGGCGTGTTCGTCAAGAACAGCCCGGGCCTGAAGCTGGTGGGAGACGTCATACAGGCGGGAAGCGGGGCGTCCGGTTCGGCCGGTGCGCCGGGCCAGCCGGGCCTAAACGGCAGTTCCGGGTCCAACGGAAACCAGGCCTGTGAGTACGACTGCCGCAGCGGAAAACTGGATTGCTCTCTCTCGGCGTGCCTGTTCAACACCTGCGGTCAGTGTTCGCGTCCCCTGGGTGGTTCCGGAGGCGCAAGCCCGTGCGGTTCCACTGGTGGCAACGGCGGCAATGGTGGCTCCAGCGAATCGAACGGTTATTCCGGCTCGAAGGGCAACGGGCCCGGCGCTGGCAACGGGGGATTTGGCGGTACGGCCACGAACGACGGCTACAAAGGCGGGAACGGGGACCCCGGCGCCAATGGTGCTGACGGTGGAGGAGGTCTTGAGTTCGGGCTGATTGATCCGGTTGGATACGCCCCCGCGGGCGGCGTGAACGGCGCCAACAGTACCAACGGCGGTGGCGGCGGTGGCGGCGGGGCAGGCGGCGGCGATGTGTACGAACTGTTCGCCGACTGTTGC
>JAADHL010000150.1 GCA_013151875.1 Deltaproteobacteria bacterium | reverse complement strand
CCTAGGCTTGATTTCGGATTACCTGCAAAACGAATCCGAGACCCTGCGATTGGGAGCGGTCAAGGCGTTGGCGGTGATCGGTGGAAAACGGGTACGCACCATGCTGACCGACGCCATCTACAACGAAAAGGTCTTGGAGGTCCGTGTCGCCATGGACAAGGTGCTCAAGGACTCGGCGCTCAAGGACACGGAATAGTTCCCGGGAGGCAGACATGCTAGACCTCACAGGAGTCACTACCGCACTCATAACCCCGTTCAATGGGGACAACAAGGTGGACACGCGCGCACTGGCGGGCCTGGTGGAGGCCCAGCTCGCGGCCGGCGTTCACGGCCTTCTGGCCTGCGGCACCACGGGCGAAACCCCGACCCTGACCGATGACGAGTACGCCTTGGTTGTCCGCACCGTGGTGGAGGCGGCCGGCGGCAGGGCGCCCGTGCTGGCGGGAACCGGCACGAACTGCACGAGGACCACCATCGAACGCACCCGCAAGGCCGGGGAACTTGGCGCGGACGCCGCCCTGGTTGTGGCCCCGTACTACAACAAGCCCCAGCAGCGTGGGATGGTCCGCCATTTTTCCGACGTGGCCCGCGAGGGTGGCCTTCCCGTCGTGGTCTACAACGTCCCGTCGCGCACCGGAATAAACATTGAACCTCGTACCAGCATCACTCTTGCCGCGGTTGACGGCATCGTCGCGGTCAAGGAGGCGTCCGGGTCCGTGGAAGCGGTCAAGACAATCGCTGAAGCCGTTGCCACGGACTTCACCGTGCTTTCAGGGGATGACGCCAAGTCCCTTGAATTCTACAAGGTGGGGGCACGGGGCGTGATATCGGTGGCCAGCAACGTGGCGCCCGGCCTGGTGGTGAAGTTGTGGGACCTGTGGAAGGCAGGCGAACTGGATGGGGCCGCCGCGCTGGACCGCTCGCTCGCGCCCCTGTTCGAGGCCCTTTTCGTGGAACCCAACCCGGTTCCATGCAAGGCCGCGGCCATGATGTTGGGGATTTGCAAGGACACCGTGCGTCTGCCGTTGGTCCAGGCCTCTTCCGAGACGCGCGACTTGATGGCCGGGGTCCTCGAAAAGCTACATCTGGTATGATTTCAGAAAGCGTTCGACTTCCGGCAGCCCGCCCTGCAGGATCAGGTAACCGTCCGGTGGTTCCCTTTCAGTGATTTCGTGTGCCACCGGGGTCAGCATCATCCGCCCGACTTCATCCCTGTCGTCGGAATGGGCCAGGGTCCAGCCCAGCTTCATCAGGGCCACTTCCGGCGTCATGTTTGCGGCGGGTATTACGCCCAGGTCCATCAGGTCCCGGCCGGTGTCATAGACGTACATCTGCACGTAACCCCACAGGGTCTGCACGGTCATGAAAACGTGGACTCCTTTCGCCACCGCCCTCTTCAGGGCCGGGTACAGGGGTTTGTTCACGTGCCCGAGCCCGGTGCCGGCAATCACGATGCCACGATATCCGTTGTCCACCAGCGCATCCACCACGTCCGGCTTCATGCCGGGGTAGTAGTACACGATGCTCACCCGGTCGTCGTAAACGGCGTCCAGCTTTACCTTGCGGTCGGGCCGGCGCTTTAGATAATCGGTCCTCAGGGGCCTTATTTCCGCCTCGGAGATGAGGGCCAGAGGGATGTCCCCGATGGTCCTGAACGTGGAACGCGACGACGAGTGCATCTTGCGCACCCTGGTGCCGCGGTGCAGCAGCCCGTACTTGTCGGACGTCGGCCCGAACATGCAGACCATGACCTCGGCGATATCGGAAATGCAGGCGGCCGATGTGGCGTGAATCAGGTTCAGGGCCGCGTCGGAAGACGGCCGATCCGAGGACCGCTGGCTACCGACCATGACCACGGGCACCGCCGGTTCCTGGATCATGAAGGACAGTATGGCAGCGGTGTGGTGCATGGTGTCGGTCCCGTGTCCGATCACTATGCCGTCCACCCCGCTTTCGATCGCCCCGGCCACGGCCTTTGCCAGGCCGATCCACTCGTTCGGACCCATGTTTTCGGAAAAGACGCCGTACAGTTTTTTTGTGGTCAGATTGCAGATATCCGCCAGTTCCGGCACTGATCCGTAAAGCTCCCCGGGCGAGAACGCAGGAATCACGGCGCCGGTCCGGTAGTCCAGCCTGGACGCGATGGTGCCGCCCGTGCCGAACAGGACGACGTCCGGTTTGGCGGGGTCCGTGGGGAATTCATTTTCCTGGATGTGATAGTTCGCCTCACGGCGGCCCTTCGACGTGATCTCGATGCAGGAGGCAGCGGCCACGCCCACGTTGTATCCGGTGTCCAGCTTGAGGACTATGTGCCTGTCGTCCGCGGTCTCGCTGCGCGGCAGGATGATTCCCCGGAACTCGCCCTTGGCCGACCGGACGCATACATCCTCCCAGACGCCCACGTTGAAACGCTTCAGCGTTTCCAGGCCCGGTCCCCGATATCCTTTGAACTTGTCGCCTTGGGTCATGCTTTATCCCTGAGGGCCTGTTCGAGGGCCTTTGCCGCATCTTTCTGTTTTATCGAGGCGCAGGAGTCATCCCCGAACAACGCAGCCAGCAGGTCGGCGTCCAGGGCGCCGACTTCCACGCCCGCCCTGCGAAGCCCCACCCTGAAATCCACCAGCAGGTAGGCCAGGATCGAAGGCCTCAGTTTTACCCTGTCGATAGCCTCGTCATACACCCGGAACTGATCCGTTGTCAGCAGACGGTCCACCTGGGCCTGGGAAAGACCGGATCCCAGGTAGGCGGCCTCTTTGTCCCACAGCTTTTCGGGAGCCTGGTCCTCAGCCGTCTCGAATTCACGTTGGCTCAACACGATGGGCGGCAGGTCCGTGTCCGGATACATGCGGTCCGGCCCGGGCAGCAGGCGCTCGAATGACGTGACCCCGGACGAAAGCGCCTTGCGAGTCTCGCGGGGGACGCCCTCAAGGGCCTCCAGCATCCTGTTTTTCACTTCCTGCACGGCGGTCACGACATCGCGGACGGGGCCGGCCACCACGACCACGGCGTCAGCGGGACCAGCTTTGGCCTTTCGCCTGGCTTCATCGAACAGGGCAGTGGGACCATCCGGGTCGTCCGAGCAGGTCATGTTCGGCATGTCGTCGATGCAGGCAATCACCCGGATCCGGTCCGACACCTCCGACGCCAGGGTGCGTCCGGGGCCCAGGGGATGGGAAAGCATTCCAGCGCAACCTCGAAGGATCACTGCCCGGGCCTTGTTTCCCCGGGACAGTCTCTTTTGGAACAGGCGCTTCGCGTGTTTGCGCGCCGCAGCGGTTACGTCCAGGTCGTCCGAGAACGCGCCCGGCTCCACGCCACTGTCCCGCAACAGATCCCGCACCTCCAACAGGGCCTTCTGTCGCAGGGCCTCGAAGTGCACCAGGCCGGGGATCTGGCGGATCCTGGGCACGCCCTTGATCTCGACCCGCGAGCCGCCCGTTATCGAGACGTTGACGTCCTGGCGCACCCTGCCGAGGCCGGTCCGCACCAACCCGCTGAGGTGGCAGATTTTTCGTATGACGCCCGCCATGTCAGCGGCCTCCGCGGGCGTTCGCGCCTCGGCCTCGGTCACCACTTCAATCAGGGGTATGGAAAGACGATCCGTCATGTACGTGCGGGTATGCCCCCGATCCGACACCTCGCGGCAGGCCTCTTCCTCCAGGCCCAGTTGTCTGATCCCGATCCGCCTGCCGTTGCACATGATCAGGCCGTTTATCCCGAGGATCATCGTCCGCTGGAACCCGGTTGGAATGGAACCATCGAGGTATTGCTTGCGGGCGATGTGCAACTCATCCACCTGGTTGAGGTCCAGCATGACCGACAGGACCATGGCCCGGTGAAGGGCGTCCCTGTTCAGCCTGAAGGGCGGCGCGTCGTCCATTTCGTAGGTGCAAACGGTCTCGCGATTCAGGCGGTAGATGATCTGTTTGTGGGTCTTGAACTCCATCAGGGCGGTCGGGTCGTATTCACCCAACTCGGACAGGGTGGGCCGCATGTGCCGCAGTATCTCAGCGTGGTATTCGGGACTGTATGGCCTGACCGGGCAATCGCAGAAGAGCTTGTGAGCCGTGTCCAGTTGTCGATGCACTTCGAGTCCGCACTTGAGCCCAAGGGAGGCGTAAAACGGCAGATTGGAATAGGATGGCTTTGCCAACTTTCACCTCAAAACCGGCCGGATGGTAGCAGGAAAAAAGGGACACATGTAGAGTCGGGGTTAAAGTGTCAGGAAGTACATGACGCCAACAGGGTTGCCCAAGGCTTTCTCGGTCGAGTTTCCAGTGATGAACACACTGCCGCCGGACACGGACACGCCCGTCAAATCGAACGAACCGCACGTCTGCGTCGGACACCAGTCCAGGACCAGTTCACTGTAGGCTGTCGCGTCATCCAACGACTTGTCCACCGAGTGCAGGATCAGGACCAGGGCCTTGGCATCAAGGCTGGTGCGCGTGCCCACTATCATCTGGTACTGTCCGCCCGCGGCCACGCTGTTGAACGAGTATTCCGCGGGGCCGTCCGACAGATTGACCTGCTTGAATGGACCGTCGGCAGGTCCATAGGCCAGCAGTCCCCCATCACCCACGGCCATGTAGACCGAGTTGCCGTCCACGTCAGCGGTTCTGACCATGTCGCGCACGGTTCCCGTATTGCTGGGCAGGCCCGTGGTCGATTCGAAATCCTCGAACAGGGAATTTACGCTCAAGCTGCCACGGAACATCCCCTGGTACGCCGCGCCCGCGGGGTCCGCCACGAGGCCGGCAAAAACCGCTTCCTTCAAACAGGCCTGATCCACGCCGCACTTGGACGCCGACCCGGAGGCGACCCCAGGGTACACCATCGTTGCATCCTGATTGGTGATATGCGTTTTGCCGCATGACGCCTGGGTCAGACAACCCACGTCCGGGTCGATCTGGACCTGTCCGATTACACAGTGTCTGACCAGGGCGGACGCATTTGCGCCGGCGAACCTGCCCACCACCAGATAGTGGTCCTGGTAATCGCAGTCCGTGGTGTACGGCGGCATGTCGGACCCGGTCGGCTGTGTGACCGACAAGTCAAAACCAATCCCGCCGAAGACTCCGGCCAGGTCGCCTACCTTTGACTGACCCTGGTTCGACAGCGCGAATCCCACCACGCCTCCCTTGATCCACGAGGTTCCCCCAAGCCAACTCGGGGAGTAGGCGACAAGGCCACCGTCGCCCACGGCCAGCAAATTGGACACGGCCCGATAGACCTGACCCAGGGCCGTTGTGCTGTCGATGACCGTGGGCGTTCCCTTGAAAGTCACGCCCGCCACGAACCCGGTCTGCGCCTTGGCCGAGTCCTGGTAATACCCGGTGACGAAGGCCTTGCCGGAACCGGCGTCCACGTCGGTGAAATATGTAGGCAGACCACCTTCCTGGAAGGTCTTTTTGACGAATCCGCGGCAGACCCCGGCCAGGCAGTAGTCAGGATTCGTGCCGTCGTCCTGGTCCGAGCAGGACGTCCCATCCGGCCTGCCCTGACAGTTCAGCAAGGGTCCGGGCATGCAGGTCCCCTTGACGCATTGGTCGGGTCCGGTGTCCGGATCCCCGTCATCGCACGCCTTGTCCAGGGGCAGGAACTCGCACGCGCCCTTGTCGCAGGAGTCCTTGGTGCATTCGTTCTGATCGTCGCACTGGATCTTGCTTCCCGCGCAGACACCGTTGTCGCAGAGGTCCTGGTAGGTGCAGTCATCGTCGTCGTCGCAGGCCAGCGTGTTCGGCGCGTATTCGCAGGACCCGTCCAACTGATTGCACACATCGTCCGTGCAGGGGTTGCCGTCGTCGCAATTGGGCTTTTCTCCCGACACGCATGTCCCGTTCTTGCAGAAATCCCCGATCATGCAGGGATTCTGGTCGACACAGGGAATGCCCGACAACTGGACC
This sequence comes from Deltaproteobacteria bacterium, assembly GCA_013151875.1. Lineage (GTDB taxonomy): Bacteria > Myxococcota_A > UBA9042 > DTJE01 > DTJE01 > JADDHL01. Next base: position 2,580 of record JAADHL010000150.1, on the reverse strand, counting down.
GTGGCGCACTTGCCGGTTTGGCCTTCCATTTCGCATTTGTACAAAATGCACTGATTGCTTTCACCACAGTCATCCGCGGTCTTGCAGTCCAGACAGTCCGGCTGCAGGTCATGGAGGCAACCCTGGTTGGGGTCGCAGTGATCCTTGGTGCATGGTTCGTAGTCATTGCAGTCCAGGGGGCCGCCCGGTACGCATTGGCCTTCTTTGCACAAGTCTCCCACTGTGCACGAGTCTCCGTCGCTGCACTCTTCGTTGTTCGGCTCGGACACGCATTTGCCGTCGTCCGGATTGCACTTGTCGTTGGTGCAAGGGTTCTGGTCGTTGCAGACCTTGATGGCGCCGGATTCGCACTTTCCGTCGGAGCATTTGTCTTTCAATGTACAAAGATTGCCGTCGTCGCACGGCGCGCCGTTGTCCGGCGGATGCAGGCAGCCCTGCTCCGGCAGACACTTGTCCAGGGTGCAGGGATTCGCGTCATCACACGGGTTCGGCGTGCCCGTACACGTGCCGGCAAAGCACGCATCATCGAGCGTGCACGGGTTGAGGTCGTCACATTGCCCCTCGTTCAAGGGTTCGTGCCTGCACTTCCCTGCCTCGTTGTCGCAGTAATCGTCCGTGCAGGGATTGCCGTCGTCGCAGCCTTTTTTTCCGGTGCATTGCCCGTCCTCACAGACAAAGGTCTCGCAGTGCCCAGGGGTTCTTTCGGCAGGCGCGCAAGCGGTCCCATCCTCTTTGGACACGGCCTCGCATTTTCCTTGGCCATTGCATTCGGATGCCTGGCATGGCCCGTCCACAGGCGGATCCAGCACGCAAGTCGTGCCTTCCTGCTTTGGTTCGGTCACGCACAATCGATCAGCATTGCAGCGGGCCTTCATGCAATCGGGGGTGTCGGGTCCGTTGCAGTCATCGTCGGTCCTGCACTCGGCCGTGTCCGCCGCCCCCAAATCCGCTTCGATGACTGGAAGGTCCTTTTCGGGAGGAATGTCCGGATCGGGAAGCGGCACCTCGATCTCGCCGCATGACAGGGCGAACAGCAGGGCGCCGGACAGATAACGCAGCCGCAACTTCCCCTCCGGATTGATCCCGAATTGTGCAAGAGAATTCTATCGGAACATCTAAAGGGAATCAATTTGCTTTTCGAGGGCTTACAGTTGCGCCCAGCGCCACCTGATCCAGTTTTGCTTCCGCCTCTGAGCGGCGGCAGTACATGGGTTCCAGGTCGGGCCGCGGATGGGTCATGCCCACAAAGGCGACACTGGATGCCCTGATCACGTTGAGGCCGGAAGGGGCCGGGACCAGGCGATCGCCCAGCACACGCCTGAAATCATCCATGTAAGCCGCAATCCCCTCGCCGGCGCCGATTACACGCCCCTCGCAGCGATCCGCGGCCAGTTTTGCAATCTCTTCCGCGGTCATTGCCGCGGGCGCGACCAGTGTCTTGCCATCACTGGAATAAAGGGCGCAATAGACCTCTTTTCTGCGGGCGTCCAGGGCCGTCATGACCGCCGCGCCCCTCCCCAGCAGCGGGTCCGCCAGGGCGTCAAGACTGCATACGCCCTTCAGGGGCCTGTCCAGCGCGAACGCCAGACCCTTCATGGTCGAGATGGCGATCCTGACCCCTGTGAACGATCCAGGTCCCAGGGACGTAACCAGGAGATCAATGTCGGAAGGCTCGATACCGCGCTGTTCCAGCATCGATGCGATGTCCTTTGCCAGTCTGCGGCTTGGATTGGACCCGGCTGGAAACTTCAGCAGCGTTTCCGCTGAAAGCTCGCCGTCCTCGACCAGGGCGACGGAGCCGACCCTGGTGGACGTGTCGCAGGCCAGTACGATCTGTCCTGGACGTCCGGCCCCTTTTTCCGTGTCAATCATTCGATTTTCGAATCGAGCCGCGATCCACAGATCGACGCCCCTTTCTCTATTTCCCCGGGCCCAGGTTGGACAATGCCCCCCACTTGCGTTCGATGTCGTTGGCGAACACCAGGACCATCAACGTCAGCAGGAAGGCCAGGCCGATATAGCCGGCTATCTGTCGCCCCTTACGGCCGATGGGCTTACGCCGCACCGCCTCCAGGCCGAACAGGACCAGGTGGCCGCCGTCAAGCACTGGAATCGGCAGCAGGTTCAGGATGCCCAGGTTGATCGATATCCAGGCCAGTGCCCCCAGGAACGCCGTCCAGCCCCGGGTCCCGGCCGAGGACGCGATGTCGTAGATCATGATCGGTCCGCCCATCTCTTTCAGGCTTACCTTGCCAGTGACCAGCCCATAGATCCCGGCCACCGTGACCTTGAAAATCTCGGCGGTCCGCGTCACGGTCCTGTGCCACGCATATCGCAGGGGCGCATCGTTGGGGATGTTTTCGGGATAGACCACGGCCCTTCTGGTCGTCGCGCCCAGGGCCTCGTATCTGGGGATCGCAGAACCGGGGGACCAGTTCGGGTTTTCGAGGCTCAGTTCGACCTCGCGTTCCCCCTTGGGGCCGGTCACCCGCAACACGTGTTTGGCCGCAGGGTCCCTGCTGAGTCCGTTTACAAAGAACGCCCAGTCAGACAGTTCCTTACCGTCCATCGCTAGAATCC
>JAADHL010000199.1 GCA_013151875.1 Deltaproteobacteria bacterium | reverse complement strand
TGCTTTCAATGCACGAATCCGCCGACGGACGCGCTATTCTGAGGCCTCTGGGCTTCGACAGGTTCATCGCGGCCAGCGACAAGGACTACGACGCCATCCGCGAGATGCTCGATACAGTAGCGGGGGCCAAGTGAGGGCAACGGACTGGAAGCGAAGGGTCCTGTCCATACCGATCCACTTCAAGATCCTCGGAATCGGCTCGCTGGTGGCGGCCCTTTTCGGCGCGGTGGTCGTGCTGGTGGTCCACTCTTATGTACGTTCGACCCTCGAACATACCCTGGACGAACAGTCCAAAGTCGTCGCACGCTGGCTGGCCTCGCGCGTGGAGCAACCACTGATAACCGGTGACAGGTTGGCCCTGCACGATATCCTGCGCGAAACCTGGGATCAGGTTCCGCACATATCTTATCTGCTGGTGCGTGACGCTGCCGGGCGTGTCGTGGGCCGGCACTCCCCCGATATGGAACCACCGGCCTGGATCGGCTCTGACGAAATGGGTGAACGGCGCGTTGTCAGGGAAGCGGACGGGGCCAGGGTCTTCGAGGCGGAAGTGCCCGTGCTCAAGGGATATGCCGGAAGGGTACGGGTCGGCTTCGACAATAGAATTGTATCGAAAAAACTGGACGCCATCGACCGTATGCTCCTGCTTGCCCTCGCGATCTGCGTGATCGTTGGGCAGGGTCTTGCCCTTGGCCTGACGTACCTGCTCACCAGGCCCATCCATCAGTTGGTGGCCGCGGCCCAGGCGGTGGAGGCCGGGGACCTGAATATATCGACAACCGAGTTCTTTGACGACGAGATAGGCAAGCTGTCGCGGGCATTCAACCAAATGGTCGGGAGTCTTCGCGAGCAGCAGGAACTGATCGAGCAAAAGGAAGAGGAAAGACAACAACTGTTGAGACAGGTGATTTCGTCCCAAGAGGAAGAACGAGCCCGCATCGCGCGCGAGCTGCACGACGAACTGGGGCAGTCCATGTCCGCCATGCTGCTGCAATTGCGCACGGACAAACAAGACCGACCCGAGTGCATCGTGCATCGCAGAGGCATGGAAGAGAGCATCTCTCAAATCATCGAACAGGTGCGCTCAATGGCCTGGAGACTCAGGCCGTCCATTCTGGACGATTATGGCCTGAGGTCCGCGCTGCAACGCCTGGTGGATGAGGTGTCCGACCTGGGGAAATGCAGGTTCGATTTTACATTCGTGTCGTCAAAGGAATTGAGTGAGCGTCTGGATCCGGCAATCGAGGTCATCATGTATCGGGTGGCCCAGGAGGCGATAACCAACGTGATCCGGCATTCAGGCGCATCGAGGGCCAGCGTACTGCTGTATCATCGACCGGAAAGCGTCACGTTGCTGGTGGAGGATGAAGGCGCGGGCTTCGTGGCGGACGCGGACATCGACGACAAGGAGCGGCTGGGCCTGATAGGCATGCGCGAGAGGGTATCCCTGATGGGCGGCGAGTTCATTATCGAGACGGCGCCGGGACGCGGCACGATGGTGCGCGCGGCCCTTCCCCTGGGAGGTTGAGTCTTGGCGATTCGGATCTTTCTGGCGGACGATCACACCATATTCAGACATGGGCTGCGCGCGGTCCTTGAAAAACATTCCGACTTCGAAGTCGTGGGTGAATCGTCCAATGGACCCGAAACCCTCCAGCGTCTGAAAGGCGTCAAGTCCGATGTCCTGGTCCTGGACCTCAGCATGCCGGGGGGCCTGTCGGGCGCCAGGGTGGCCGAGGAGGCGCTGAAGGAGCACCCGCGTCTGGCAATCGTGGTCCTGACCATGCACGAGGACGAGTATTGCCTGAAGGAGATGTTCGAGATCGGCGCGAGTTCGTTCGTGCTGAAGAGGTCCTCGCCGGAAAGCCTGGCAGAGGCGATCCGATCCGCGTTCAGGAGGGAGCATTACGTGGACCCTGCCCTGTCCGACCACATGGTCACCGCCTTCATCGGGCGTCAGGCGGGTGAAACGCCCAGGAGAATGGACCAGTTGACCACCAGGGAACGCGAGGTCTGCCGCCTGCTGGCCCTGGGACACACCAATGCCGAAGTGGGCCGCAAGCTCCATATTTCACAAAGGACGGTCGAAACCCACCGTACCAACATCATGAAGCGTCTGGGGCTGAAAAACCGGGCTGAACTGGTCCGATTCGCCATAGACAACCAGTTGCTCAAAGTCGTCTGAACGGGCTCAACACCTACACCGTTCGCTCCCTGTACGTAGTTTTCCGCAACTGTCCTGTTTTTTTACCGGTAATCCTACCGATGTACTTTCGTATTGCGCGGTTCATGATTCCGATCACAGTGGTTTCAACCCATCAACGGAGGGATGGAGCGATGCACGCAATCAGACAGGCGGCTTGGCTGGGCGCCTTTGGAATCGCGTTGACAATATGGTCGGCGGGGTGCAATGGGCCCGCGGGTAGCCCGGGCAGCGCGGGCGAGCCGGGCAAGGACGGCGCGAGTTGCACGGTAAAGGACAACGGTGACGGCACCAGGACCATATCCTGTGAGGATGGGACTCAGGCCACGGTCGCCTCCGGCAAGGATGGAATCGACGGCAAGAACGGGGCCGACGGAAAGGACGGAACCAGTTGCACTGTAAAGGACAACGGTGACGGTACAAAGACCATCTCGTGCGACGACGGGACCGAGGTCACCGTAGCCGACGGCAAAGACGGAAAGGACGGAACCGGCGGTCCCTCCGGCTCCGACAAGGTGGTGCCGGGTGTCAACTACGTTGCCGTCCACGACCCCGAGGCGCCCGCCTATGACGCCGACTGCCTGTCCTGTCACACCGATCAGCCTGACGAGGCCAGTCTGGACCCGGACAATTATCCGGGCTTCCATGCGAAGAAACTGGCCCTGCCCGTCATCCCGGGGGACACGCTGAACCAAAAATGTCTGTATTGCCACCCGAAGGTGGACCTGTCCGGCGCCCAATCGGCGGGCAACCTGCGGCGCAACGTGGACGTTTCAAAGTGCGGCGCGTGCCATTCGGCTGGTGAACACAAATTCTACCAGGGACAGTAAGGGAGGTGGAAGATGAGCCTGAAGAAAAAAAACAATGACCTCGTAAAGCAAGCACTGCGGCACCCGCTGTCCCGTCGAACCTTCATGAAGGCGGGCGCGGCCACCGCTGGAGTACTGGCCGCCGGCACCACCCTGCTGAAGCCGGGCAAGGCGATGGCGGCCAACGACGCGGGCACGCCCGACAACCTCGAGATCGACAGCGGGGTGGACGTGCGCTACTCGGTGTGTCTTCAGTGCCACAGCGGATGCGGTATCAAGGTCCGCGTCAAGGACAACACCATCCTCAAGATCGACGGCAACCCATGGCACCCCAACTGCGTGGAGTCGAACAACCGTCTGTTGTTCAACGCGCCGGTCGAGACAGGCCTGATCGCAAAGGGCACCGTATGCTCCAAGAGTCAAGCAGGTGTGGAAGTCATGTACAACCCCTTCCGACTGAAGCAACCGTTGAAGCGCAAGGGCGCGCGTGGCTCGGGGCAGTGGGAAGCCATCTCCTGGGATCAGGCCCTGACCGAAATCGCGGACCGTATTCGACCCTACTGGAAGGCGTACGAAGACGGCACCAACATCAATGGACAAGCGGCCCTGGGAACCCTGGCCAACCAGGTGGTCTTCTCACCGGGACGCATCGAACACGGTCAGAAAGAATTCACGGATCGCGTGTGGAAAAAGGCATTCGGAACGGTGAATGCCAGGCACGATCACACATCGATCTGCGAGACCACTCACCATGTGGCCGGGGACTTCCTGACCGAAAAACGCAAACACCATTTCAAACCCGATACGGCCAATGCCGAATACATCCTGTGGTTCGGCACCAATCCCCTGGAGGCCAATTTTCCCGGCCAGACGCTGGCCCGCAGGATCGCCTCTTCCACCAAGGCGGGGGTAAAGCACGTCATCATTGACCCAAGGCAGTCCCGGGCCGCGGCATTCGCGCACAGATGGCTGCCGGTGCGCATGGGCGGCGATGCTGCCCTGGCAATGGGCATCGGCAGACGGATCATCGACCAGAACAAACACGACACCGCGTTCCTGGAGGCCGCAAACAATCAGGCTGGACTCGCGACAGCCAACTGGGACGGATCGGCCAAGGACAAGCAGTACAACAACACGGACGCGGGATTCCTGGTGGTGGTCAAGGCGCCCTCCAAGGGACAGGAGTGGGTATTTCACAAGAGCAACGGCAAGTACGTCGTGGTCAATCCGGACACCGGAGCACAGGACGAATTGGACCGCGACAAAAACGCGGCGGCCCAGTGGGGAAAGATCGAGTTGGACGGCACGGAGCCAGGTACAATCGCCGCATCCACTGCCGGCGTCCCTGGGGTGGGTGACTTCGTCGTCGACCTCGGCTCAGGCAAGTACGCGGCCCCTGCGTTCCAACTCTACAAGGCCAGGGTTTTCGCCAAGCCGCTGTCCTGGTACGCAACGAAATCCGGGATCGACGAGGCAACCATCACGGCCGTGGCCGACGAGTTCGCCGCCGCCGGGCGCAAGGCCTCTGCCGACGCCTACCGGGGCGGCTGCCAAAAGACGCACGGCATGGCAACCATGCAGGCCATCCTCGTTCTGAACAATCTGGTCGGAAACTACGATTGGAAGGGGGGGTACGAAGGAGGCACGGCCGGACACCTGCACGAAATGGGCGGGCACGCCGCCGGACAACTCAGCCTGACGGGGCAGTCCGTAAATGGAAGGAGCCCTGCTGGAACCGTGATCACCCGGATCAAGACATTCTTCGACTCCGACCTGGCGGCGGCTCTGGGCGAGGACTTCGACAAGCCTACGAGGCGTCCGTGGTTCCCCTTTGCCTACAACGGCGTCTACCAGGAACTCATCCCGAGCTTTGAGGACGCCTATCCCTACTCCGTCGGGGCGTTCTTTTCGTACTGGAACAACATCCCTTACTCGACGCCTGCCGCCAAGGAGGCCGCTTTCAGGGTGCTTTCCGACGAATCCCTGGTTCCCCTGCATGTGAACTTCGATGTCGAAATGAGCGAGATGGCATCGCTTGCGGACTACGTGCTGCCTGACTCGACCTACCTCGAAAGGTGGTCCATGCCGCATGACTCGCCCGCGATTCTGTCAAAGCTGTCCGGGTACCGCAGTCCCACTGCCGGCTACTACGCGCAGAAGGGATACTGGGATGCCGTCAAGAACGGAACGCTGGACCAGTGGAACTACACCATCGACTGGGCCAAGGACAAGGGACCGTTCGCCATCGAGGACATCCTCATCGAGCTGATGAGCCGGGTCGCCGGGGGCGTGAACGCAGTGCCGGGATTCGGTGACAACGCCTACTACGCCAGCCACGCGGACCTCGTGAACGCGGGCGTGTCGCCGTTGGCTCGCAATCAGCTCAAAACCGCGTGGGACTGGTTCTGGAACGCGCTGGTGAACTGGGCCGTGGAGGCGGGCGCGGATCCCAACGACGATGCCGCGGTAAAGGCAATGGTCCACCAGATCGCCGAGCGCGGCGGGTGGTTCCAGGACACCAGCGACGGCCAGGGCAACATCATCAACGAGTATGACGGCAACTACGTAAAGAACCGGACCAAGGTGGGCAACTACGGGAAAGCGTTCCACTTCTTCTTCGAATACACCTATCCATCCAGTCATCCCGACAAGGCGGGCGAGAGATACATGGATCCCTTTGCCAGACGGTATTACGACCCGCTTCCGGCGGTGGTGGATCATCCCTACGATTCCAAGGGTAATCCGATCGATGACGGACCGGACTTCGCGTTCGACGTGGTCACCTACAAGCCCATGTACCACGCCCAGGGCAGGACGAACTCCCTGCCGGCCCTGACCGTGATCGAGCCCGAGAACTTCATCGAGATGAACAAGGCGGACGCGAGGCGTCTGGACCTGTGGGACGGGGACTTCGTGAAACTGACGTCGGCGTCCAACATGCAAGGGGTCAAGGGTCGCATCAAGGTGACCGAGAGGATTCGTCCAGGGGTCCTGGCCGTATCACACAGTCGCGGCCGCTGGGAGGCGGGCAGCAGGGCGTACCGGGTTGACGGAACCCAGGTCAAGGCCGACGCGCGCAGGGCGAAGGGGCTCTCGATCAATCCCGTCCTGCGTACTGACCCGGTGCTGGGAAACGTGACGCTGCAGGACCCCATTGGAGGCTCGGCCTCGTATTACGACACCAAGGTCAGGGTCGAAAAGGTGGTCGCTTAGTCAAGGAGGTGAATCATGTCCCAGAAGGGATGGATCTTCGACAAGTCCAAATGCGTTTCCTGCAAGGCGTGCACCGTTGCCTGCAAAATGGAAAACAACACCCTCACCGAGGTTAATTACAGGTGGGTGATCGAAAAGGAATCCGGGTACTACCCCTCGGCCGAAATCCGGTTCACGTCCATGGCGTGCTTTCACTGCGCCAATCCAGCGTGCATGGCAGCCTGTCCGATCGACGGCGCCATCACCAAGGACGCGGACACCGGCATCGTGCTGATCCACCAAGAGCTGTGCGTGGGCTGTAAGTACTGCATGGCGGTCTGTCCATACGGTGCGCCGCAGTTCAACGAGGCCAGCCAGAAGGTCGAAAAATGCACCTTCTGCAATCAGCGCACCGAACAGGGGCTGCTGCCCGCTTGCGTGATTACTTGCGTGGGACGCGCCCTCGAAGCGGTGGACGACGAAACATGGGACGGAGAGGTTCCGGATGGTTTCGCAAGCAGGAACATGACCCATCCGGCGGTGAAGTTCAAGGATTGACGTCATGTTGAACGGCGGCCGGGCAGGGGACATCGAGGCGCTGGCAGGCGGCCGTGAACGACTGTATCGTTTCCTGGCGGGTCAGTTCATTTCACCTCCCGTTGGACCGAAAATTCCCCCGAACGACCTCGTTGCCGCCTGGCGCGAACTTGCACAGCCAGTGGATCCTAAATGCGTGGCGGAAATAGTCGGCCATCTGGAAACGGACGGCTTCGACCCTGTTGCCCTGGGGCGGGAATTCGCAGAATTATTCCAGATTCCAGCCGGGCGTTACCTTGCCCCGATTGAGTCCGTTTACCGCGCTGCCAGGTTTGATGGGGACAGATGGACGTTCGGCCGTTTGCGCGGCGCCCCATGGACCCGGGTGACCAACACCTATTCAAAGGCCGGTTTCGAACCCGCACAGGACGATGTAGAGGCCGATCACATCGCGTGCGAACTTCAGTTTCTGGCCGAACTCTGCGCCCGTGAACGCGAGGCTGCGGCGCAGGGACACATGCAGCTCTTTGGTTCCCTGCGCGCGAATCAGAAAAAGTTCATTGATCAACATCCTCTGGCCTGGGTCCACCTGCTGAGACACCGTATCGAGCAGGTGACGTCCAGTCCCTATTATCTTGGGCTGATTCACTTCGTGGAAAACATGCTGGCCATGGAATCGAACTATTTGTCCAGAAACGGGGCAGGCGAATGATCGGTGGACTGGCAAGGGCCGTAACCGGGAGCATCGCCCGAGTGTCAATCCGGCCGATGGCATGCCTTCGGTGCCTGCCGGTGGTCGAAGCCAGAGCGGAATGCCGGGCCTGCTCGGACGTGTGCCCGCGTGACGCGGTGGACCTCGCCTCGATGACAATCAATGCGGATCTCTGCGACGGATGCAGGTTGTGCCTGGTCGCCTGCCCGTCAGGCGGGATCCTGGACGCATCCCTGAACCTGAGGCCCGTGTTCAGGGACCTCGACCGGGTAAGTCCGGGCGAGCCGTTCAGGATTGCGTGCGGCTTAACGGACACGGATCCTGGGACAATGGGGACCAGGTGTGCATGTCCAGCATCGGTTGACTGGGAAGCGCTTGTTGCCCCACTGGTGCTGGGGGCATCCGGCGTGGAACTGTCGACAGGGGCTTGCGGTGGGTGCCGATTCAAATCGGCCATGACCGATCTGTTTCCATCACGGATGAAATTCGCGAATGCCCTTGCACGCACCCTGGGGCTTGGCGGCTCAATCAGATTCGCTGACAGGGGCCGGGATCGGGCGTCACCGGATCAACGCAATGAAACCGCGGATCCCGTCAGTAACCGCGTGGTTTCACGGCGTGAGATGTTTGCTCACTGGTTCCGCCGTGGGTCGGATGCGGCGCAACGGGTAAAGAAGGGGGGAGGCCCTGATGCGGGCGATGCATCGGTCGCTTCAAACTCACGTGACATTCTGGCGGGCCTTATCGAGCGGCATGCCCCGACCAAAAAGACGATGCCCGGGGCCGGATTCGCCGCCGTACCCGAAGTTTACGCTGAAAGCTGTCGGCAATGCGGTCTGTGTTCCGTTGTCTGCCCATCGGGCGCGCTCTCAAGGCGTAAAGAGGCCGAGGGCTGGAAGACGCTGCTCCACCAGCACAGGTGCGTTGCGTGCGGTTCCTGCGAGCGGGCCTGCCGACACGGTGCGATTCGCCTGGAACACGAAATCAATCCGGGGCGATGGAGGGCCACGGTTGGGACGTTGATTGTGAATGGTATAATGCCTCGGTGTCGGTTCTGCGGGGCCGAGGCCCT
>JAADHL010000042.1 GCA_013151875.1 Deltaproteobacteria bacterium | reverse complement strand
CGCAAGGGCCCACATGTACCTGGCCATGGCGCACTTCTTTGACGGGGACCCAAAGACCGCGGAGAGGATGTTGGACGCCCTCGACTCGGCGGCCTATCAGGAGCCCGACATCTATTACTGCCGCTCCCTCTTTTATCGCGGCCGCGACCTGCCGCGCGCCATCTCTGAAATGGAGAAGTTCCTGAAGGTCTTCGAGGGTGAAAAACGCCTGAGGTTCGGCCAGGAAAAGGTGAACAAGGCGCGTGAGGACCTCAGGCTGATGCGCCTGGGCAAGGTGCCGGACGTGCACCTGGCAATCCCGGACCCACTGCCGCCGAAACAGCCATATCCAGATCACGACCGGGGCGAAAAAGGCGAGGTCGGGAAATGAACCGACCAGGGGAATCAACACCGCAGGGCGCGCCGGCCTCCAATTTCATCCGCGACATAGTCAAGGACGACCTGGAATCCGGGCGTCACGACCAGATCCGCACTCGCTTTCCTCCTGAACCCAACGGCTACCTGCACATCGGTCACGCAAAGGCCATCTGCCTGAGTTTCGGGCTGGCGCGGGAGTTCGGTGGGACGTGCAACCTGAGATTCGACGACACGAATCCGACCACTGAGGACATGGAGTACGTGGAGTCGATCAAGGAGGATATCCGCTGGCTCGGGTTCGAATGGGAGGGTGACGAAAAGTACACGTCCGATTATTTCGAACAGTTGTATGAATGGGCCGAACTGCTGATCAGGGACGGCAAGGCGTACGTGGACAGCCTGCCCGAGGACCGCATTCGCGAACTGAGGGGCGACTATTACAAAAAGGGAACGCCCAGTCCGTTTCGCGACCGCACGGTGGACGAGAACCTGGACCTTTTCAGGCGGATGAGGGCGGGCGAGTTCCCGGACGGGGCGCACGTGCTTCGCGCAAGGATCGGCCTCGACTCCCAGAACATGAACATGCGTGACCCCCTGATGTACCGGATCCGGCATGCCGTCCACCATCGCACGGGCGATGAGTGGTGCATCTATCCAATGTATGACTGGGCGCACGGACAGTCGGACGCCATCGAGCGGATCACGCATTCGCTGTGTTCGCTGGAGTTCGAGGCGCACCGCCCCCTTTACGAATGGTTCCTGGAGCAGCTTCCGGCGTTCAGGTCGCGTCAGATCGAATTCGCGCGCCTGAACCTCACGTATACCGTGATGAGCAAACGCAAGCTGCTGGAACTGGTGAATGAGGGCCGGGTAAATGGATGGGACGACCCGCGCATGCCGACGCTGTGTGGAATGCGCCGAAGGGGCTACCCGCCGGAGGCGATCCGTGATTTTGCGGAAAGGATCGGCGTGTCCAAGCGGGACAGCACGGTGGACGTGGCCCTTCTGGAGCACGCGGTCCGCGATCGACTGAACGATACTTCGCCCAGGGTCATGGCGGTGCTGCGCCCCCTGAAGGTGGTCATAGACAATTGGCCTGACGGCCGTGTCGAGGAATTCGACGCGCCCTATCACCCAAAGGAACCCGACTGGGGCTCGCGCAAGGTGCCTTTCGGGAAGGTCATCTTCATCGAGCGTGACGACTTCCGCGAGGAGGCCCCCCGCAAGTGGTTCCGCCTGGCGCCCGGGCGCGAGGTGCGGCTGAGATACGCGTGCCTGATAACCTGCGTGGACGTGGTCAGGGATGCGTCGGGCGAGGTCGTTGAACTGCATTGCACATGGGACCCCGAGTCACGCGGCGGGCGCTCGCCTGACGGTCGCAAGGTGAAGGGAACGCTTCACGGGGTGTCGGCGGAACACGGGATTCCCGCGGTCGTGAGGCTCTATGAGCGGCTGTTCGATCGGGAAGACCCCATGGACTGCGACGAGGGCGAGGACTGGAAGGATCACCTCAACCCGGATTCCATCGAGACCCTGGAAGGGGCGCTGGTCGAGCCGTCCCTGGCCAGGGTGGAGCCCGGCAGCAGGTGGCAGTTCGAACGGCTGGGCTACTTCTGCGCCGATTCACAGGACCATCGGCCCGGCGCGCCGGTGTTCAACCGGACGGTGACGCTGCGGGACACATGGGCGAGGATCGAGAAACGGTCGGGCTAATCCTGGTCCCCGAATTCATAGCGTTTCCACATCCCGACCAGTTCACGGCGTTGGTCCAGGGTGAGGATGTCCGAGGCGTCCACGGCAGCCCTGCTCATCCTGGTCATGTACCTGTCGAAAAGATCCACGCCGGCCTTTTCCTGCGCCATCATGCCTTCCAGAGTGACTTTTTCGCCCATCAGCAGCTTGATCAGATTTTTCTTTATGACCTTGGACTCCTCCTGGAAGGCGAACAGGTCGGGGGCCAGGCCGTCCAACAGCTTGTCGAAACGCTTTTCCTGCTCGTCGGTGGCGTCGATCTTCCAGAAGACGAAGTCCAGTTTGTCCGCAAGCTTCTCTTTCATTTCGGCGGGTGTCGCCGGGTCGCGCGGCCTCTTGCAGGCCGTGGTCTGAAGGGCCATGACCGCCGTCGCCAGGACCAGAATTCCGCTAGTCAACCTTTTGTTTTTCATGGCTCCACCTTTGCCAGAGTACGCCGCGCGGCCCCTCATGTTACATCATCATCGCGGGGCCGGATCTACGGATCCAGCGGATCGCGGGGATCGGAGTGCATCGAGGTCACACCGGGCAGAAAGCAGTCGTCCCCATCCGCAATCCAGACTACCTTCCGGTAGGGCAGGTATCCAAGTTCTTCCATGCACCGATCGTCAAGTGCGGATATGTAAAGCGCCTGGAGCGCGTCCGTCGATATCAGGGACGGCCGGTCGATCGGGATCCCATAGCGGATCATCATCCGCACCGTATTCCTGATGTTCGTTGTCGTGTGGCGCGCGTAGGGATCGACGATGATCGCGTCCTCGGGCACGTCTTGCGAGGTCATCAGGTACTTTTTCATCTCGATGGCCTCGGAATACGGGGTCCCGTCCGGGTGCACGTGCCCGCCGGACGGTACGATGAAGGGGGCCAGGCCGGCCTTCCAGCGCGCGGCGGCAAGGTCGCAGCGCTCACGCCCTGGTTCCGACAGGGGTGTGTCCAGGTCCGTCGGACCCCATCCAGGCAGAAGGATCACGGGAAACCGCCAGTCATTCCAGTCTATCGATGGAATGCGCTGCACGGCGGCCTTGTTTTCACCATCCGCCAGGGGCTCGTACCGTGCTGCCTCGTCCCGCCCCAGGGCGAACATTGCCTGGATGGTCACCTTCATCAACGGCTCATAGAACGGCATCGGGTCCTGGTCCGTTGCCGCTATGTCCTGGACCAGGGATCCGAGTTCGGCCTGGTCCATGGACAGCGCGTATTTTTGCAGCGCATTGTTCATGGCCTCCATCGTGTCCATGAAAGCGGCGCGCAGCATCTGGCCGTCCGACAACGCGTGGTGCAGGTGGAACATGCCCGAGGGTCGCAGGTGTTCTTGCACCACATTGTCGGTTCCGCCGTTGGTCACCAGGACACGGACCAGCTCGTCCGCCATGGAATTCAGGTCGTCCTGGCCCCACTTCAACGCATCGCCCAGACAAACCGCGTCTCCATCACACGTGGCCGCGGCCTGTCTGAAGCCCTGGTCCCTTGCCATTGAAACCGCCTTGACGGCCCCATCGCCTTCCAGCGCCTCGCGCACCCCGGCGGCCTCATCGAAAACGGTAAGCAGGTACCAGTCCCTGTCCTGCAGGAAAGAGCCGCTGAACACAGGCTCGTAGTCGGGATCAATTCCGGCCAGATCGACCGGTTGTTCGAGCAGGCGGGCCTCGGGCGTCAGCCCTGGAAAGGGCGTCTGGACCTCCGCCGACTCATCCGAGCTGTCCTGGGCCGCGGTTATGTCGGTCGATACCGCTTCATCCACGACGTCCGTCGCACCGGGCAACTCGACCGACACCGAGTCCGGAAAGACGTCGGAAACCGGGCCTTGGTCGCGGTCCGAACCGCAGGTGATCGAACCGGATGCCGCAACGGCACAGACGACGAAAAGGATCTTGAGGCGGGAATATCGTTTCAATTTCTGACCGCGTATGAAAGCCTGAACCCGGCCGTGGCCAGCGCGAAAACAATCAGGATTGCCCATGGCGAGCCCCCCTGACCATGGCCGGAAGAGCAGCCGTTCGAGTTGGTCGCGGCATTGGACACGAGCATCGTGTCGCCGCTATCACCCGGCGCGTCGCCGCACGCGTCACTCGTTTGACACGAAGCGCCCGCATCGGGTTCCTGGATAGGCACGCACTCGACGCCCCCTTGTGGACCAGGCGCGCATTCGGTCCCCTCGGGACATGAGCCGCCGGGCTGGTCGCACGCGGGCGCCGGGAAGCAGGCGTCGATGAGGTCGGGGCATTTGTCTCTGGCGCAGTCGGAAATGCGGGCATCGGGATCCGTGCCCAGTCCGCATTGCTGCTCCAGGCAGTCCGCAACGGCCTTCCTCGCTTGCAGAGCCGTGGGTTCGGCCTTGATGCCGCACACATGCGCGCACAGCGTATTGCCGTCTGGGCAACTCCGCAGACATGCGTCAAAGGCGTTGCAGTCGTCGCCCGCATCGGCATCCGCGATGCATTTTTCCAGATTGGCGCCGCAATGCTGTTGCGCGCACCCGAGGGCGTCGACGGCGGACGGGCACTTGTTTTCCATGCAGTAGGTCAGCTTGTCCAGTTCCACCTGAGCGTCCTGTCTGGTCAGCATCCTGCAATCAAGGGCGCAGCCTGAATCAAAGGCCTCGCACCGGGATACGCATCCCAGCGCCTCGGTGCAACTCATGTCGAAACACTGGGTGTTGTCGCAGCCCCCATCAGGCAGGCATGCCTCGTCACAGACGCATTCGTCCCCGTCGGAACAGTCGGGAAGCGCAATCCCGGTGACGTCCGCGATCCATGAAGCGTAGGCATCAACCCTGGTATAGATACCGAAGCCGGTCAAACAGGGGTCTCCTTCGCCCGGGGGCTCGGTGCCGGCCGACACGATGCCCATGGCCTTCCACTGCCCCGGCGCCATTTCCAGCAACCCGGGACCGCCCGAGTCACCGTGACAGGTCCCGCTGCCCTGTGGTTCGGTGTAGTAGGCATCGTTCTCGATCCAGGTGATGGGCATGTGCGTGGACCTCTTTATTCCGGACCCTGTGTTGTTTTTGCCGTCCGAGATTCCGAAGCCCACGTACAGTACCTGGTCGTCCAGGTCCTCGCCTCGCAAGGCGATGGTGTTGATCTTGACCGGTTCCACCCCGCTGACCTCATCCTTCAGCTTGACCAGCCCCAGGTCGTTTCCGCCTGACAGGGCATTGGGGTCGTAGTCTGGGTAGGGAAAAAAGGCGTCCGCCTGATACAACGCCCCGGTTGCCGGTTGCCCTGAACCGGAGTCCCGGGCGTCGTTGCCGATATAGAACTTCACGAAGAAAGGCATTATGGGCATGCTCTGGGTGGAACTGACGCAATGTCCCGCGGTAAGCACCCACCTTGGGGCAATGAGCGTTCCCGAGCAGATCGAGCCCTGGTATCCCCAACCGGGAAAGTCGATCACCAGCGCGCCCACCGCGGGCCAGCCTGTCTCGACATCGCCATTCACGATGGGAGCCGACACCGAGCCCGTGACGGCCTCCGGTTCACCGGCGGGACCGCAGGACAGCGGAAAAGGGAGCGTCAGCATTGAAAGCGACACCAGGACTGGGGCCAGGAGTTTGTTCACGACTACCTCATCAGGTCGGCAGGCACGCCGTCGGCGGCGTCCGTGACTTTCTACGAATCCGGTATTGGAAAGTCAAGGAAAACGGAGGCGGAAACCAGAGTACGCGGAATCCGGCAAAGCGCACGTATCAACAATTCAGAGTAGAATCAGCGGTCACTATCGTGGAGGTTGCCATGCGCCGCTGTTTTCGAGGCATCGACGGACTCGCCGTGATCGTCGTCCTGTGTGTCTGCCCGATTGCGTCATGCGGGGGGTCGTCGTCCATGGGTGACGTCGGGACCGATCTGCAGGCCGATGTTGTTGACGCCGCTGCTGAAACGTCGGACGCGTCCGACTCGCTGGATGTCGATGTCTACGAGGCGCCGCCGGGGTGCCCGCAGGTCGCCGGCGCGCCGGAAGGAGATATCGCCGCGGTCCGGATCGAACCCGAGGACGTTTCCTTGGAGATCCCTGTCGGGGAGGCGGATACGGTCCAGTTCAAGGCGACAGTGGTGTACGGCGACGGGACCGAATTCGAGCTGCCGGCGGGTGATTTCCAGTTGACCGACCCCGCGGTTGGATACATGTTCGATACCGGCGAGTTCGTTTCCGCGGACAACACCGGCGGCGAGTCCTGGGTCACCCTCACTATTGGGGGGGTATGCGGCAGCGCCCACCTGCGCGTCACCCAGGTCTGGAGCGACCCCGGCGACTCCGGAATCGAGGACGCTGCGGCCTTTGTCGCGGACACGCAGGACACCAAGTTCGGCTTTGGGTCTCCCGAGTTGCTGTATCCCCCCGACGGGGCCCTGGCTCCCGGCGACTTCCCCCCGATCACGGTCCAGTACCTTTCGGACAACCCAGGCGACGTTGGCATAGTCCGGTTCCAGTCGCCCGCGGCGCGTTTCGATTTTC
Source organism: Deltaproteobacteria bacterium (assembly GCA_013151875.1). Lineage (GTDB taxonomy): Bacteria > Myxococcota_A > UBA9042 > DTJE01 > DTJE01 > JADDHL01. Next base: position 6,496 of record JAADHL010000042.1, on the reverse strand, counting down.
TGTTCGACCCGGCCAAGGCCATGAAGGACGGGGGCTACGCGGTCCTGCTGAATGAGGCCGGCTTTCACCTTCTGCCCACCATACAGGGCACCGAGGCATGGGAGATCACGGTCCTGGCCGTCAGCGTGTCCAACGGCAAGGTCAAGGGCACGCCCCTTGCGTCAAAGGGCCGTGAATTCAGGATGACCGTCCAAAAGGCCGGCGGCGCCTTCTATTACTGGAATACCGGCGGAGTCAACGGGAGCATCCGCTATCTGGAACTGGGCAAAAAGGAATCCAAGCCGGTCAAACTGCCGATCGGGGGCTGTGTCGGGTGTCACAGCATAAGCCCGGACGCCGATATCATCGCCGTGTCCCCGTTCGTGGGCGGCGCCGGGTTTTCCCAGTTCAACCTGGCTTTGGGCGATCCCATCACCGGCAAGACGCCGTCCTGGCTGGCGCTGTCGGCCAAGGAACAAATCAGCAAGTCCTTCACCGTGGCCCCTGCGTTTTCGAAAAAGTACTGGACGGACCAGGTCAAGCGCATCGTGGTTCCGTCCTCTTCATCCGGCATGGGTGGGGGAAGCGGCCTGTACAGCATCGACCTCATGGTCGGTGCGGTGAAGAAGCTGATCAAGGGAGGGGATTTCGGGTCTCCGGCGTTTCCGGCGTGGTCCCCCAACGGAGCCACCGTGGTCTATACATCCGGTTCCGAGGGTGGGCTCAGCGCCTTCGCAATCAACGAGCCGTGCAAGCTTTTCACCGTGCCCTATAACGATGGGGACGGCGGTGAGGCCCAGCCCCTGGCCGGGGCGGACGTGGAAGGCGTACTACAATACTACCCCGCGTTCAGCCCGGACGGCCTGTGGGTGGCCTTCAACCGCGCGGACGACATGGGAAAATATTGCCCGCAGGCGGGGGCGTCTTCCGGGGCGGCAAGCTCGGGCGGGACCTACGACAACTGCATGGCTGAGGTGTACATGGTGCGGGCGACGGGCGGCGTCCCCATCCGTCTTTCAAAGGCCAACGGAGAGGGGTCGCCAGGATTGACCAACTCGTGGCCCACCTTCGGGGTCACGCTGGGCAAGTACTATTGGATCGCGTTTTCCAGCAGGCGCGACTATGGTTTCCTGCACAAAGGCACGGGCAGTGAGCCGACATCGCCTCAGATCTGGATCGCGGGCGTGGACCCCAGCGCCCTGCTGCTGGGGCAGGACGGCAGCTTCGCGGCGCTGAGGCTGCCATACCAGGAGATCGGCTCGGGCAACCATATCGCCCGCTGGGGCGTCCCTCCACGCCCTCCAATGTGAATGCGGGGCCATGCAGGATGAACCGGTCGTTCAACAGGAAGAAGCGGACATGAACGGAGACCTCAGGTGGGGAGTACTGGGGACGGCCGACATCTCGACCGAGGTCATCCCCGCCATCCAACGCAGTCGGGCCGGGACCGTGACCGCCGTTGCCAGCCGCACGGCCGCCAAGGCCCGTAAGTGGGCGGACAGGTTCGGTATTCGGACGGCCTTCGGGAGCTACGACGACATGCTGGCGTCGGGCGAGGTGGACGTGGTCTACGTGCCCCTGCCCAACAGCATGCACGCAAAATGGACCATACGCGCTTTGGAGGCGGGACTGCCAGTGCTGTGCGAAAAGCCTCTGGCCGCCACGGCAGACGAGGCCAACCAGGTGGCGGATGCATCGCGCAGGACCGGGCTTTTCGTGATGGAAGGCTTCATGTACCGCTTCCATCCCCTATGGCGGCGGGTACGAGACCTCGTGGAGGACGGGACCATCGGCGAACTCGCGACCATCGACGCTGTGTTCACTTTCTTTTTGGATGATCGCGCGTCCATAGTGACCTCGGCGGAACTGGCGGGCGGCGCGTTGATGGACGTGGGTTGCTATCCGGTCAACCTGTCCCGCTGGATGGCTGGGGCCGAACCCGGGCGTGTTGCCGCGTTCGAGCGCGGATCCGCCGTGGATGACCGATGGTGGGCCTGCTGGACTTCCCGAACGGGGTCCTGGCGCGGTTCGAGACCAGCATAGCGAACGCCGAGAGGCACAGGGTCGAGATCGCGGGCACCCGGGCGCGTCTGGTCATCGACGATCCCTGGGTTCCTGGGACTGACGACACAACGCTTCGCACATGCATGCACGGCGAGTCGGATCGGATGGTCGCGGTCCCCGGGGCCGACAGCTACGCGCTTCAGGCCGAGCACTTCGCCGACGTGGTGACCGGCCGCGCCGCGCCCCTCTGGCCCCTTGAGGACTCGCTGGCCAACATGGCGGTCCTCGACGCCCTGCGCCGATCCGCCCGCGAGGGCCGGGTGGTGCCCGTGGGTAATCCCGATAACTCTGATCAGCCGTATTGACTCCTTAAAATCATCTTTATTAGACTGCCGTTAGTCAGACGAAGGGGCTTTTCCTACATTTTTCAGAGCCAGGGAGGGACACTCGTGTCCATGTTTCGCGCTTTCAACTTGTTCAGCCTGTCCGCACTGTTGATGAGCATTGCATGCGGAGGAGGCTCCGGCACCGATGTTCCCAAAGGACCACAGGCATGGGGCGGGACCTTTGCCTGCGATCTACTGGATGCCGAGGTGTGCGACTGCCCCGTGGAAGGGATACCGCAATTGCCTGCCGGATGGAAGCGGGTTCGGGGAGTGCGAATGCGATGTGAAGGAGGCCGTCACCGCCCCGGACGTCGAGGTGCTGGACGACCGGATCGTGGGTCAGGCCATGCTGGTCGGCACCGACGCCATCTCGCTGCCTCTGGACGGCAACGATTGGGCCTATGGACTTGCCCCGGGCACCCCCATCCTGTGCTGGGCGCCCGGGATCGCCGGCCTGGTGTCCGAAGTAATGGAGGAAGGCGACCGCATCGTCATCCGGACCGACGCCGCGGAACTGACCCGGATATTCGAGACCCTGAACATCCACAAGGAAGGCAAGGTACGCGTGGCCCCGTTCCTGCCCGAAGCAGTCAAGGAGAAGCTTCGTCCGGACGTGCGCTACCGCATGTTGAAAAACATCCAGCAAAAAGAACTGGCCAAGGTCCAGTCCGCCTTGGGCATCATCACGACGGAGAGCGGGGACACGACGGGTGTCGGCGTAGAGGAATCCATCTCGCTGGGATATGGGGTTTCGATGGACCTGGGCGCCGCGATCAGCGGAGGCTTCGACATCGGCGACGGGTCCTACCTGAGCCTGGTCCCGGATGTCTATGTGGACATGTCCATCGGCTTTTTCAAAATGAATCACTTCGCGGCGTATGCCCAGGTCGACGCGGAGGGGGCTCTGGAGTTCATAGCCCACCTGGGAATCAGCGCCTACGCGGGTATCTCCGTGGACATCTTCCAGATGATAATGGCCATCGCCACGGACAATCCCAAGGCCGAGCCGGTTCAGGTGCCTATATCGGGGCCGTTCACCCTGCAGGTCCGCCTGTTCGTGGGCGCCTATGCCGGCATCGACGCCACGGTCGGAATCACCACCAATCTCCAGGCGGAGGAGCACGCCGGGGGAGGCATAGCCTGGAGCAGGGACTGGACCGATGCCCGCTGGGACGATGCCCCGGACCCGTTGAAGGAGGCCATGGCCGGGGCGTCCGAAAAGGAATGGATATCGGCAAAGTACGAAAACCATTCCTTTGATTCGCAGGTAAGCGACCTGACCTGGTCCGCCCACGGGTGGATCAAGGTGTACATCGAGCCCCAGATGGGCATCTACGCCGCAGGGGTGGTGGGCGTCAACCTGGGGGTGCAGCCCTATGTGCGTTTCGATGCCGAAGTAGGGCAAAAGAACAAGCTGTGGGCGTCGTTGGGGTTCCTCATCCGACTCATAGGCGAGGTGAAATTCACTGAGCAGGCGGTCGTGTGGAGCAACAAGTGGACACTGTACGACTTCAACTGGCCGTTCTGGGAGTACTCGTGGATCAAGTGCGGGGACGGCTGGCGCACGCTGGATTGCGAAGCTGTGGACACCGATCAGGACTGCGGCGACAAGTGCCCTCCGTCCAATTGCAACAAGGGGGAGGAGTGCGACCAGGGTACGCTGGCGCCGGACCCGGACTCCCTGGACGACCCGCAGCGATACTGGTGCGTTCCCCCCGGCGAGCCCAACGAATGCACGTGCGGAATCGGGTTCGTTCCCGTGCCTGTTGAAGGCGATGTAAAGGACGAGGACTTTGCCGCCTATTACCAGGACGATAACGGCAACTACAAGATGGGTCGGCTGAACACATGCGCCCTGTCCTGCGGAAACGGCAAGTTGGAGCCCGACGAGGACGAGGAGTGCGATGACGGAAACAGCGACCCTTGCGACGGTTGCGACGCATTTTGCAGAAAGGTGCCGAAGCCGGTCTGCGGCGATGGAAACAAGGAGTGCGCCGAGGAGTGCGATGACGGCAATACGGTGGACTGCGACGGCTGCAACGCCGACTGCCGCCTGACCACGGGATGCGGGGACGGCGCGGTGTGCGGCGACGAGATGTGCGATGACGGCAACCAGCACAGCTTCGACGGCTGCAGGGATGACTGTCTGTCCGACGAGACCTGCGGAAACGGGGTCCTGGATACGCACAAACATGAAGTGTGCGATGACGGCAATCTGGAGGACGGCGACGGTTGCGGCATGTTCTGTTATTCAGACGAGACGTGCGGGAACGGGCTGGTCGACTACGCCGCGGGCGAAGAATGCGACGACGCCAACGAAAACGATTGCGACGGTTGCTCGAACGAGTGCCGAAAGAACAGGACGGACGGGCCGGACGGGGCCGTATGCGGTGACGAACAGTGTGATGACGGCAACCTGGACGACTGCGACTTCTGCCACAACGACTGCACGCACGGCCTTCCGGATGTCGTCGTCTGCGGGGACGGGCATGTCTGCGGAAACGAGGAATGCGACGACGGCAACGTGAACCTGTGCGATGGATGCTCGTACAAGTGCACCATCGAAACCGGATGCGGGGACGGGTTCGTGTGCCCGCCCGAGGCCTGCGACGACGGCAACAATCTGGACGGCGACGGGTGCAGGTCGGATTGCCTGTCGAACGAGACATGCGGCAACGGCGTGACCGATGTGGAGGTCGGCGAGGCATGCGACGACGGCAACCAGGTCGGTGGGGACGGATGCCGCGCCGATTGCCTGGGCAAGGAGGTCTGCGGCGACGGTCTGCTGGATCCGAAGGCGGGTGAGGCGTGCGAGGACGACACCGACGAAGGGATTGACCTCGGCTGCAACGCGGCGATCCCCGACTGCGTGGGCGACTGCCTTGGGTGCCAGGCCAGGTGCGGCGACGGGGTCAAGGCGGCATACGAGACCTGCGACGTCGCCGACGGAGGGGTGGACCTGGGCTGCACCGATGAAAAACCGATCTGTTCCGGGGATTGCGCGAAGTGCCTGCCGGACTGCTCGTCCAACACGTGCGGCGACGGCGTGGTCTGCCCGGGCGAGGCATGCGACGACGGCAACCTGGTTGATTGCGACGGTTGTCACGCCGATTGCACCCTGGAGCAGGGATGCGGCGATGGCCACCTGTGCGGTGACGAGGTCTGCGACGACGGCAACAAGGTCGGCGGCGATGGGTGTCGGGCCGACTGCAAGGGCGTCGAGGTCTGCGGCGACGGGCTTGTCGATCACGAGGCGGGAGAGACGTGCGAGGACACTTCGCCAAACGGCGTGGACCTGGGCTGCACCGAAGAACATCCGAATTGCGGCGTGACGAAGCCATGCTTGGGGTGCACCGCGCACCAGTGCGGCGACGGGATAAAGGCCCCGGACGAGGTGTGTGACGGCGACGTGGTCGAGTGCGTGGAGGACGGGACCGGCTACAAGGGGTGGAAGACCTGCAACAATCAGTGCGACGGCTATGGTGCGTGCGTGCCCCAAGAGTTCTGCGGTGACGGCGAAAAGAACGGCAACGAGGCCTGCGATGATGGGGACCACGATCTATGCACGACAACCTGCAACGCGGACTGCACCGCCGTGTTGCCCGATACGCCCGAATGCGGAAACGATATCCTCGAATGCAACGAGGCATGCGACGACGGCAACACCGATGACTGCGACGGTTGCCACGGCGATTGCAGCGGGATCGAGACGGGATGCGGCGACGGATTTACCTGCGGCGGCGAGGTCTGCGACGACCACAACACCGACGACTGCGACGGTTGCCACGGTGATTGCAGTGGGGTCGAGACGGGATGCGGCGACGGCTTTAAGTGCGGCGACGAGGTATGTGACGACGGCAATACCGACCCGTGCGATGGCTGGTGCAACGCGGACTGTACGGCCAAGACGGTCCAGGCGGTGTGCGGCGACGGCGTAGTGGACCCGTGTGAGCAGTGCGAGAACACGGTTCCAGACAACACCGAGGCCGACCAGGGTTGCGACGACCCGAGCCTCCCCCACTGCGCCGGGGATTGTGGGTCCTGCACGGCGGACGTGTGCGGTGACGGGGTCCAGGGGCCGAACGAGGTCTGCGACGACGGCGGGATATGCGACGGGCCCAGCGAAC